>CAUZIR010000081.1:0-7130 GCA_963579815.1 Dehalococcoidia bacterium | reverse complement strand
TATCTCCCGAATACAGCAGATCGCAGAAGAGCGCGGTGCCCTGCGCTACGGCGAGTTCAAGCTTTCCGCCGGTGGCACGTCCAGCTACTACTTCGATGGGCGGTTGCTCACGCTCGACCCTGAGGGCGGGTATCTCGTCGCCAAGGCGTTGCTACCCCTGGCGCTGGCGAGCGGTGCCGAGACCATCGCCGGGCCGACTCTTGGCGCCGACCCCATCGTGGCGTCAGTCGCAACGGTCAGTCATTTGGAGGGCACACCAATAAACGCCCTTATTGTGCGGAACCAGACCAAGGGCCACGGGACCGCTCGACGCGTCGAGGGTTCCGTGAGGGCGGGAATGAAAGTCGCGGTAGTCGACGACACCTGCACCAGCGGACGCAGCCTGTTCCAGGCGGTCGAAGCGCTAGAAGAGGCAGGTTGCGTGGTGACGGTGACGCTCTGCGTACTGGACCGCAACGAAGGGGGCAGCACCGAGGTTGCGCGCCGCGGCTACCCGTTCCATGCACTCCTCAGCGCCGACGGCGACGGCAAAGTAGCCCCCACGCCTCCCGCCTAGCCTGGCCTGACCGTCAGTGTGACGGTGGCCTCTATTCGCTCGGTGCCCCGGTAGTAGACGATGGTGATCGTCTCCCCGGCCGTGTGGTTTATGAGGAAGCGGGAAAGTTCACCCGTGTTGTGAATCTCCACGTCGTCCATCATCACGATAACGTCGCCCTGTTGAAGTCCGGCCTCTGCCGCTCCTGAGCCCGGTACGGCTCTCTGGATAATCACACCTTCTTCAACGGGGATGCCGTACTGGTTGGCCAACGCCGAGGTCAGGTTGAACGGCGTCACCCCCAAAAAGCCACGGTCGACGAACCCGGCGGCGATCAACTGCTCGGCCACCACCTTGGCGTCGTCAATGTTGATGGCGAAGCCTATGCCGCGCCCTTCTTGAATAATTGCGGTGTTTATTCCAATAACCTCCCCGTGCTCGTTTACCAGCGTCCCCCCGCTGTTGCCGGGGTTGATGGACGCGTCGGTCTGAATAAGGTCCACGATGGTGTTCTGGGCGTCGGCCGAGATGGACCGGCCCAATGCACTAACGACTCCCTTGCTGACGGTAGGGCCGCCGGGCAGGCCCAGCGCATGGCCGATAGCAATGACGTCTTCACCGACCTGAAGCTCGCCGGAAACACCCAGAAACGCGGGGAACAGGTCGGGCGCGTCGATGCGTATGACGGCCAGGTCGGTGGTGGGGTCGGTGCCGACGATAACGGCCTCGCGGTTCTCGCCGGTGTTCAGGGTGACGATTAGCGACTGGGCGTTGGCCACCACATGGTTGTTGGTGAGGATGTGGCCGCTTCGGTCCAGGATGATGCCGGTGCCCACACCGGAGCCGGGCTCGGGCTGGTCCATGAACCCGGAGTTGAGGAACTCGGTGGCGATGTGCACGACCGAAGGCTTCAGGAGCTTAACCACGTCCACCGTCGATAGCACCGGGTGGTCGTCGGCCAGCAGCGTGGCCTCGGTCAGCCCTTCGGGATCGATTTCGTCGACGAACGGGTCGCTTGCCGGGCTCTCTTCGCCCATGTCAGAGTCAGGCTCGCCGGGGCCCGACTGGTCGGTGACCGCGACCTCAATCGCCTCGTCGCCAGCCGTAGCGGCTTCGACGTCTGCATCCGGGGCGGCGGGTTGAGCTATCACCTCGACAACTACGCTGGTGGCAGAGGGTTGAGCCAGCACCTCGAGCGTTTCTGTGCTGGCGACGACTTCGGAGTCGCCCTCCCCGGGGGCGACGTGTACGGCAACGGGTTCGTCGCCGAGGCCGGTCCCGCAGGCTGCGGCTACGAGCATGACAAGGGCAGTCGCGGCAGTGAAGCGGGCGGCCCTGGGCAGATAGGTGTGGAACGGGGTCATGGAGGCTCTCCGGAAGCGGGTTCTAACGCTTAGATGCCGGTAAACACAGAAGAGTTGACGGCTCGATAGACACAACGCTCTCAACGACTCCGTCGTTCGGAACAGCGAAGGTGGAACATAGCGAAAAAGCCCGGTTGCTAAAAGTGGCAAGCAGCCAGTCCGAACGAAGTTCGAAGCGTGCGCAGATACACTGCACGGTCAAAAGTGAAGCCGATGAGGCAAAAAGCCGAAGAGCCGAGAGCCGAAGAGCGCAGTTCAAAGCGCACGTCGCTACGCCGCACGGTCAATAGCGAAGCCGATGAGGCGATAAGCCGAGAGCGAGCCTGGCGAGCGGAGAGCTGGCCAAGGCGCGAGGCTATGCCTCGCTAAGAAGCCCTAACGACGACGACGACGACGACGGGCTCGGCGAATAGCACGAGCCTTGTCGATACGTGACTGCTCACCCTTGGTGCGGAAGAACCGGCGGTTCCGGAGTTCACGCATGATGCCACCACGTTGGATGGAAGACTGGAAGCGCTTGAGGAGCCCTTCCCCATCTTCACCATCCCTTAATACGACGTAGGCCAAGAAGCCTTCCTCCTCGTGTTCGGTGCTCGTGCTTTTGCAATTGCAGGGCCCCAAAAACCCCGCTTACAAACAAATGCGAGCGGCGCAGTGCCACTCGTGAAACTATTCTAGCATGGTCCAACGCTGGCTAGTGCCGTGTTGTGTTGGACCGGGCCGTCAAGATTTGATGGGGAACCTTATGAGCGTCTTTAGTTCGTCCTCGGGCACGTCCCCCGGATCGTCCAGAAATATCGTCTGCAACGGACCCTCCCGCACGTGGCCCTCATCAGCGGCCCATTGCACCAGGGCGGCAGACGAACTATCAAGGGTCTCGTAGGGCCCCACGTGCACCAGCGTGGCGCAGGTCGCAGCCGCCAGGGTCTTCACCCCTATCTGTCCGCCTGCCGACTCTCGCTCTCGCACGGTTGCACTGGTCGGTATCCACACCTCCCATTCGAGGTCGTCTTCGTCAGCCTGGTCAGGCCCGTTGACGTACGTCGCACCCGGCTGGCCGCCCAGGTCGATGGCCTGTCTGCCGAACCACATGGCAAGCTCGATCATCTGCGCGGGCAGCATCTCGTAACTACCGCGGGCAGCTATATAGGCGACCTTCTGGGCCGGTACGTCCTCCAGGCGGGGAAGCTCTGAACTCGTCATTGTGGCAGGCTAACATGCAGGGTGAGCGATGCTACAATCTGGGTTCTATCCAAACATCTGTTCAGGTGTTGTCTTGAGGTCTGTATAGCCGTTGCCGGGTAAGAAAACGGGTAAGAAAAAAGCTAGCCAGGCCGCCCCTAAAAAGACGGCCGCAAAAAGCCAAAAGCCCGCTGTGAAACGGCGAAAGGCAGACGCGTCCAATAATGGGCCCGTAACTGCGAATCGGGTCTCGGCGGCCCAGACCCCGGCGACGGGACTCGGCGTGACTGAAGACGCGCTGGCCACCTTAGAGGCGGACAGGAACCCGGTCAGTCCGCTCCAGAACATCGTCGTTAAGGGCGCGCGCGAGCACAACCTCAAGAACGTCGATGTCACGATTCCCCGCAATAAGCTCATCGTCATGACCGGCGTTTCCGGCTCCGGTAAAAGCTCCCTCGCCTTCGACACCATCTACGCAGAGGGCCAGCGGCGCTATGTCGAGTCCCTTTCGGCCTATGCGCGCCAGTTCCTGGGCCGCATGGACAAGCCCGACGTGGACTACATAGAGGGCCTCTCCCCCGCCATCTCTATCGACCAGAAAGGGGCCTCGCACAACCCCAGGTCGACCGTCGGCACGGTCACCGAAATCTACGACTTCCTAAGGCTGCTGTTCGCCAGAGTAGGCAGGCCCCGTTGCTACAAATGCGCCCGCCCCGTGCGCACCCAGACTGTGCAGCAAATAGTCGATGCGGTGCTTTCGCTGGAAGAGGGCACTCGCCTGCAGGTGTTGGCCCCGGTGGTGAGGCGACGCAAGGGCGAGCATCAAGACGTGTTCGAGTCGGCCAGGCAAACGGGCTTCGTGCGGGTGCGAGTCAACGGCGAAATGCACGACCTGTCCGAGGAGTTCGCCCTAAACAAAAAGAAATGGCACGACATTGAGGTCGTAGTCGACCGGCTCGTCATCGGCGAAAGCGCAGACATAGCAAGGGTGGCCGACTCGGTAGAGCAGGCCATGCGACTGGCTGGCGGCACCGTTCTTATAGACGTCGTCGACGGCGAAACGCAGCTGTTCTCCGAGAACTTCGCCTGCGTCCACTGCAACATCTCCCTAGGGGAGATTGAGCCCCGTACTTTCAGCTTCAACAACCCGCACGGAGCTTGTCCCAAGTGCACCGGCCTCGGCTACAAGCTGGAGGTCGACCCCGACCTGGTCATCCCCGATCGCAAGCTCAGCCTGGCGCAAGGCGCTGTGGAGCCGTGGGCACGCAGCGGCACATCCAGCCCGTGGTTCGCCAGCCTGTTGGAGTCGCTGGGCACGTCGTTCGGCTTCGACATCGACGCGCCTGTGGGGAAGTTGGACCCGGATGACTTGCACGTGGTCCTGTACGGCACCGGCAGTAAAAAGGTCAAAATGAGCCACACCACCCAGAAGGGGCGCAAGTTCAAGTGGACTACCTCGTTCGAGGGTGTAATCAACAACCTGCAGCGCCGTTACAAAGAGACCGAGTCGGACAACGTTCGCAACGATATTGAGCGCTACATGGCGCAGCGCACGTGCCAGACATGCGATGGCTTCCGGCTGCGACCGGAGGCGCTGGCGGTAAAAATAGGCGGCGAGAACGTTGTCGACGTCACCAACAAGTCGATAACCGCAGCCGCCGAATGGGTACGGAACCTTCGGGACAGTGAAAGCCCAACTGCCCCGGTCGGGAAGATAGATGTTTCGGTCAACGGAGCTGGTGCCGCCGGAGCAACAGGGCAAGACGAAGAGGACGCCGCCGCCAATTACGACCTGCCGCAACTGTCCGCGCGCGAGATGGCGATAGCCGACCAGATACTAAAAGAGATCGCCGAGCGGCTCAGCTTCCTCGTCAACATCGGCCTCGACTACCTGAACCTTAGCCGGACGGCATCGACCCTTTCTGGGGGGGAGGCCCAACGCATTCGGCTGGCCACTCAGATCGGCTCCGGCCTGATGGGCGTGCTGTACGTGTGCGACGAGCCGTCGATTGGCCTGCACCCGGAAGATGACGACCGGCTAATCAAGACCCTCAAACGACTGCGCGATCTCGGGAACACTGTTCTGATCGTGGAACACGACGAGGCCATCATGCGGGCCGCCGACCACGTTGTGGACCTCGGCCCCGGTGCCGGTGAGCACGGCGGACACCTGGTGGCCATGGGCACGGTGGACGACATCATCGCCGAGGAGAAGTCCCTAACAGGGGGATATCTTGGCGGCCGCCTGATGATTCCGCTACCCACCGAGATGCGAGCTGGCAACGGGCTGTCCCTGACCGTAAAAGGTGCCTCTCACCACAACCTGAAAAATATCGATGTCGAGATACCTCTTGGCAAGCTGGTGTGTATCACGGGCGCATCGGGCTCGGGCAAAAGCACGCTCATAAACGAGGTGCTGTACAAGGCCCTGGCCAGGCGCTTTTACCGGGCGAAGAACCGGCCGGGAAAGCACGAGGGCATTACGGGCCTGGACAACGTAGACAAGGTTGTGGACATAGACCAGTCGCCTATCGGGCGTACGCCTCGTTCCAACCCCGCTACCTACACCGGCACCTTCACGCCCATTCGCGAGCTGTTCGCCTCTATGCCCGACGCCAAGGTACGCGGATATAAGCCAGGCAGGTTCTCGTTCAACGTCAAGGGCGGACGCTGCGAGGCGTGCCGTGGAGACGGCTACATCCAGATAGAGATGCAGTTCCTGCCGGACGTGACAGTGCCCTGCGAGATATGTGACGGCGCCAGGTACAACCGGGAGGCGCTGGAGATCCACTACCGGGGCAAGTCCATTGCCGATGTTTTGAACTCAACGGTGACAGAGGCCCTGGCCCTGTTCGAGAACATTCCGTCGATTAGGCGAAAGTTGCAGACCATGGAAGACGTGGGGCTGGGCTACATCCGGTTGGGCCAGCCAGCAACGACCATTTCCGGGGGCGAGGCCCAGCGGGTCAAACTGGCCAGCGAGCTGAGCAAGCGGGCGACCGGCAACACCATGTACATATTGGACGAGCCCACTACCGGGCTGTCGTTTCACGACTGCTCGTACTTGCTCCGGGTGCTGCACCGGCTGGTGGACTCGGGCAACACCGTCGTGCTCATCGAGCATCACCTCGACCTGATAAAGAACGCCGACTGGATAATCGACCTCGGGCCCGGTGCCGGGGACGCGGGCGGCGAAATAGTCGCCACAGGCACGCCGAAGAAGATTGCGAGCCTGAAGAAGTCCTCGACAGGCCGGTACCTCAAGGCTCATTTGGCGAGGCAGAAGCGCTAAGCGGCATTAACGCCGCCAGGGCAAACCCCTGCGAGACGAACACGGCTCGGCTAGTATGTGTGCCGGAGGGCTAAAAACATGCGTAAATATTCGACCTTGATCGTGATCGCGGCGGTGGCCGTAATGGCCGTTGCGGCAGCGTGCGGCGGCGGCGACTCGCTGGCCGGTTCGACGTGGAAGATGATCCAGCTAGGGCCCGCCGGATTCCCGGTGCCCGCCATGTTCCAGGTAGACGTGAACATGGAACTGTCCGTGGACGGAACGACCATAAAGGGCTCCGGCGGCTGTAACGGCTACAGCGGCAGCTACGCGATGGTCGACGACACGTTTACCACCAGCAATCTCTCGTGGACGGAGATAGGCTGCTCCGAGCCAGAGGGAATTTTCGAGCAAGAGAACCGGTTCTTCAGCCTGCTCTCCTCGGTCGAAACGTTCTTCATCCAGGGCGACAAGCTCACCCTCAACGCACCGGACGACGACCTCATCGTCTTCCTGCGCACCGGAGGCAAAGAGTAGCCAGCCCCTAGGCGGCCTCGCGCACCCTGGCCAGCACCCTGGCCCAGTCGCGTGCGCGGGCCATCTCGCCGCCTTAAGCGTATTTGCCCTGTGATGTCCCGGCGTGCGCACGCGCACGTTAGCGATGAAAGCCGGGTGCATATTCCCCTCGCGCTGCTGCCACCACGGCCTTCCAGATGTCTGGAAGATCTGTTCCAACTTCCGTAACACCCGGTCCGTAACGTCTTCCTCATACAAAACC
>CAUZIR010000080.1:0-7151 GCA_963579815.1 Dehalococcoidia bacterium | reverse complement strand
CTAATCTCTACTGGTTGTTACTGCGGTGCTGTTTAGTTGAGACAGCACAACACTTGATTGGGGCCTTTGGATTGGGGCCTTCGGGAGGTCGCGGCGGCGAAATTCTAACACCCATTCCTTCGCTGAGGAATTCTCTCCCGTGGCATGCAGATATTAAGCGCTCCGTTGACCCCGCTTATGGGGAGCCGTAGAATCCCGGCAACCCCCTCTGATTGGTCCCGTTTTGGCCCCCATTGCGGGACCCTCGCGGGACTGTGGAAAGCCTAGCCGATCACCTTTAAACCCTCGTTGCCCACTGGACAGATACAGACCGTTCTCGGGCCGATAGAGCCCGATGCGGCCGGGTTCACGCTGACCCACGAGCACCTGCTGTGTTCGCTTGTGCCGTATGCACAACCGCCGGGCACAGCCACGGAAGCCGAGTGGGTGAACAAGCCGATTACGGCCGACCGGCTGGGCTGGATACAGCGGCGCAAGTACGTCAACCGCGAGGTGCTCAAGCTGCACGACGAGGAGGTGGCTCTTTCGGAGGCCCGCATGCTTGCACAGGCTGGCGGCGGCACAGTGGTGGACGTGACGAGCCGGGGCATCGGCCGGGACCCCCTGGGCCTGTCCCGCATTTCCCGCGCATCGGGGCTGAATATCGTCATGGGCGCGTCTTACTACGTGCCCCCGGCTCACCCCAGTGGCACGGCCGAAAAGAGCGACGAGGAGCTATACGCAGAGACGCTGGCCGACGTGACTACAGGCGTAGGCGATACCGGCGTTAGGGCTGGAGTTATCGGCGAGATAGGCATAATTGCGCCCATCGACGACTTGCAAACGCGCATTCTCCAGGCCGCCGTGGCGGTGAGTTTGGTAACCGGCTGTCCTATATCGATTCACCCGCCGCTGGACGACGCCGGGGCGCTCGACATAATGCGTGTGCTATTGGACGCCGGTGCGGACCCGACGAACATCATCATGGGCCACCTGGGTATGGCGATGGTAGACCGGGGGGTGTTGGCCGAGCTTGCTGCGACGGGCTGCTATTTGCAGTACGACCACTTCGGCAGCTTTGAGGACTCGACGTTCCAGTACTCCATCGAGGGCCGGGGCCGGGGCAGAGAGGCACTGGCGCAGAACGACGACGAGCGCATTGCGACGCTCGGTTACCTGATTGAACTGGGCGCGGGCGACCGGCTGCTGGCGGCGCAGGACGTGTGCATACAGGTGCACCTGCGGGCCTACGGGGGCAAGGGTTACGACCACCTGATTACGAACATAGTGCCCCGTATGAGGCAGCGAGGGTTCTCCCAGGACGCTATCGACAAGATTTTCGTGGGCAACCCGGCCAGGGCGTTGGCCTTTAAAGCGCCCAGTGTCTAGCCAGTGATCAGCCAGTATCTGGACGATGACTAGGTGGAAGTGAGGAAGCGTATGAAACAAACCATGACCGGAAGCGTGCAGACCGTACTCGGGCCCATTTCCCCAGACGCGCTGGGGCAGACGCTGGCGCACGAACACCTGCTTATAGACCTGGAGTGCTACTTCGTGCAGCCGGAGGAGGCCACTGAGCGCGCGTATGTAGACGCACCCGTGGAAATGGCCAACAGGGGTGCGCTTCCGGCGCGCTGGACGCACAATTTGGACCAGATGAAGCTGTTCGACGAGCCGGTGGCGACGAATGAGGCGATGGCGTTCCGGCTCGCTGGCGGGGGCACGATTGTCGATGTGACCAGCAAGGGCATTGGCCGCGACCCGCATGCACTGGCGCGCATCTCGCGAGCTACCGGGCTGAATATCGTGATGGGTGCAGGCTACTACATACCTCTCTCGCACCCGGCCGATATGGACGAGCGCACGGAGGAGTCGATCTACGAAGAGATGGTGCGGGACGTGACGATCGGCGTTGGCGATACTGGCATACGCAGCGGCATCATCGGCGAGCTGGGCAATACGGCACCTCTGACTGGCAACTCCAAGAAGGTGCTCAGGGCCGCAGGGGCCGCGAGCAAGGCCACGGGCGCGCCCATTTCCATTCACCCCGGTGCCGGGACGGCGCTGGAGATCATCGACATCTTGTCCACGGCAGGGGCCGACCCGAACAGAGTGGCGATGGGGCATCTCGGTATGGGCCATCGCGACCCGGCGACTTTGCTCGCGATTGTCGAGTCGGGGGCGTACGCCCAGTTCGACCACTTCGGCGGTTTTGAGGACACTTCGCTGCGCTCGCTCATATCAGCAAATATGGTCGTCAACGACGTGCAGCGCCTTGATATGGTCGAGCGCCTTATCAAAGAGGGCTACGAGGACAGGCTGCTGTTTTCCCACGACGTGTGCTGGCTAACTCACCTGTCGAGTAAGGGCGGAAAGGGCTACGCCCACGTGATCGAGTCGCTGGTGCCCCGCATGATGCGCCGGGGATGGGCGCGAGATCAGGTTAACAAGGTTCTGGTGGCAAACCCGGCGCGGCTGCTGACGTTCGAGGCATCGGCATGACGGGCGTAGCTGACGCCGCCGGACCAAAAGCAGCGGGCCGCGTACAGACGGTGCTCGGCCTCGTGGAGCCGGGTTCGCTGGGCCTCACCCATACGCACGAACACCTGCTTATCGACATGCGCTGCTACCACCGGGTGCCCGAAGAGGCCACTCGCAGGCAGTGGGTGAACGCACCGCTGACGATGGACCGGCTGGGTTTCATCTCCGGCAACCAGAACTTCAGCCTGGACGAGGCGACTCTGCTTGACGAGTCGGCCGCCGTTAGCGAGTTACGCAAGTTCTACCTGGCTGGCGGGGGCACGATAGTCGACACCACCTCTGTGGGCATCGCCCGCGACCCTCTTGCGCTGGCCCGCATATCCCGTGCCACCAGGGTGAACGTGGTCATGGGGTCTGGCTACTACGTGCCTATATCGCACCCCGCCGACATGGACGAGCGCTCGGAAGAGTCGATCTACGACGAGATCGTCCGCGACATCACGGTGGGCGTGGGTGACACGGGCGTCAAAAGCGGCCTCATCGGCGAACTGGGGAACACTCACCCGCTTGGCAACAACGAGATAAAGGGGCTACGGGCCGGGGCCGCGGCCCAGCAGGCCACCGGCGCGCCCGTGCTCATTCACCCTGGCTTTCACCCGGATGCTCTTCAGCAGATTATGCAGGTGCTTACAGGCGCAGGCGCGGACCCGGGCAGGGTGATTATGGGCCACCTTGACCACATCGGGGACCGGCCAGCCATCCTGGAACTGGCGGCGTCGGGGTGCTATTTGGAGTGGGACACGTTCGGCTACGAGGACACCGCCCTGGAGGACGTACTGAACTGCCCGGTGCCAAACGACGAACAGCGCCTGGATTCTCTGGAATGGCTGGCGGAGGCGGGTTATTTGGACCGGCTGCTGGTAGGCCACGACGTGTGCACGCAGTCGCGACACAGCACGCACGGGGGCAAGACGTTCGACCACTTCATTACAGTTCTTGTGCCCCGCATGCGTGCGCGAGGCTGGTCGGAGAGCGCTATAAACACGGTGCTTATAAGTAACCCGGCGCGCATATTGACGCTGCAAGAACCGGGCTAAAGGGCTAACAATTCGATGACTTCCGACAATATGGCCGGGAAAGTGATGACGGTGCTCGGGCCGATAGACCCCGAGGAGCTGGGCATTACGCTCATGCACGAGCACCTGTTCGCCGATGGCGGCTGTTACAACACGGTGCCAGAAGAAGCGTCTCTGAGGAGCCTGGTAGACAGGCCAGTTTCGTTCGACATGCTGGGGTCGATAGGCCGGTTGTGGAACGTGGTGCGGGAACACACGCAGATGTACTCGTACGACGAGGCGGTCAAAGAGGTGACGGCCTTCAAGCTGGCGGGCGGCCGCTCGCTGGTGGAAGCTACTTCGATTGGCATTGGGCGTGACCCGCTGACCATTGCGCGCGTGTCCCGTGCCACGGGCCTTAACGTGGTGATGGGGGGCGGCTACTACGTACCGGCGTCTTACCCCCCTGAACTCGCTGAAATGACCGAGGACCAAGTCTACGACCGGCTGGCTCGCGACGTTACGCACGGCGTCGGCGATACGGGCGTTCGCAGCGGCATTATTGGCGAGGTCGGCGTTGGCGGGTCGATGTCCCAGATGGCCGGTGGCGAAGGGGAGCTACCCGAGGCAAAGGTGCTGCGCGCGGCCGCACGGGCGCAGGCTGCTACCGGCGCTCCGATGTTGATTCACCCCAGCCCGTTTCGCTCATCGCTGGCGGCCGTCGCAGAGACGGTGCTGGACGCAGGGGCGGACGCCAGCAGGGTCGTGTTCGCGCACATGGACGTGCAGGCCGACGTGGGTGTGCTGGAGTGGCTGGCGGACATGGGCTTCAATGTGGAGTACGACGCCTGGGGAATCGAGGACTCGGAGATAGTGGACTCAGTGGACCCGGCGATTCAACTGCCCAACGACATGGACCGGCTGGGGCACCTGCGACGGCTCATAGAAGCAGGGCATTTGGAGCGACTGGTCGTAACACAAGATGTGTTCCTACGCCTCCAACTGGCTTCGCTGGGCGGTAAGGGCTACGGCCACCTGCTGGAGAACATCGTTCCCCGCATGCGGTCCCAGGGCTTCAGTGAGTCTGAGATAGACACACTGCTGGTCGGCAACCCCAGGCGCATCCTGACGTTCGCCTAACTCCCTTGCACCTGATTCCGGCCTCTGAATTCGATCAGGCTGGCGGGCCTGTAGAATTCGGCGATGACCACAACACACGAGAGTAAGGATCGACTGGGCCTTCCGTTTAGTGCGGGGGTCGTGGGTAGTCTGACGAGGCCCGCACCTGTGTTCGACCTGTTGCCTGCAGATCCCGGTCCGAACGCTGCCGAGGCCGCAAGGTCGCCCAGCATGGACTCAGCGGTCCGATACGTCGTGGCGCTGCAAGAGCAGGCGGGGCTGGACCTGGTCACTGACGGCGAGTGGCGACGGCATGCGTACACCAACGTGATCGCCGATATGTGCTCGGGTTTCGAGCCGGACCATCGACCAGCGAAGTTCTTCGGCTCTGTCGTCACCGAGCCCATAGAGTTTACCCGGCCGGGCCTGCTGGCAGAAGAGGCAGAGTTCTTAGTCGGGGCGACTGACAGGGCCACGAAGGTATGCGTACCCGGTCCGTACATTCTGGGCGTGCGTTTTTGGGACCCGGAGCTTTCAGCGGCCGCGTACCCAACACGAGAGTCGTTCGTAGAGGCGATGGTGCCCATACTAAGGGCCGAGGTGCTGGCGCTGCGCGACGCAGGGGTTTCGGTGATTCAGATTGACGAGCCCCAGCTATGCACGCTGGTGGACCCGGACCAGGAGCCTTACTACGGCAGTCGGGAATACGACATTGGCCTGGCAGCGTCCAAGGTCAACGAGGTTGTGGGGGACATAAGCGGCGTGCGAACGGCGCTGCACCTGTGCAGGCTCAACTCTATCGACCGTTCATGGGTATTCGAGGGTGGGTACGGACCAATCATGCCCGCGCTCTCAACCATAGATGTTGACCAGTTCGTGATGGAGTTCTCCATTCCCGTGACCGGCAACGTTTCGGTGCTGAAAAGCCTGCCCGAGGACAAGCTGATCGGGCTGGGCTGCATCGACGTTCGTGGCGAGGCCATCGACACGGCCGAACAGGTGGTGGGCCGGGTGGAAGAGGCCATGCAATATGTGGACTGGCAACGCCTCAGCCTGAACCCCGACTGCGGGTTCGCGCCCGACTGGCGCCACGTTGTGCCCCTGGACGACTGCTTCGGTAAGCTGAGCGTCGAGGCCACGGCTGCGGAGATGCTGCGGCAAAAGCATGCCTGACCGGGCCAATTCTGGCCCGAGTGGGGAGCTGCGAGCTGCCTGCTTCGACTTCGACGGCGTCATTGTCGACTCTGAGCCGCTGCACTACGAGTCCGAACGGGTCGTTCTCGCCGCCCACGGCATCGCCTTTAGCGTCGCCGACAAGACCAAGTTCGTCGGTGGTACGGTGAGGGGCACGGTGGAGAGCATTTGTGCCCACTTCGGGATTGGCGATGTGGACGGCTTCTACGACGAGAGGCAGGCGACGTTCGATGCGCTGGTTATGTCGAGCCTGGAGCTATTGTCGGGCGCGAGGGCGGCTCTCGGCCGCCTGAAAGACGCGAACATACCGATGGCGCTGGTTAGCTCCGGCGAACGCAGCTACATCGAGGCTGCGCTGGCCAGGCACGACCTCGCCGGGATGTTCGACTTCACCGTTACCCAGCAAGACGTCGCCCGGCACAAGCCCGACCCGGAGCCCTACTTAAAAGCCGCTTCACTGCTGGGCGTGCCGCCTGGCGAGTGCCTGGCTGTGGAAGATTCGCCCACCGGCGTTGCGGCCGCCAAGGCCGCTGGCCTAACCTGCGCGGCCATCCCGAGCCCGGCGACTGCCGGGGCCGACCTCTCGGCAGCCGACATTAGACTCGGTTCTCTCGAACGCTTCGACGGAGACTTCCTCTTTCGTCTCTTCGGTCTCCCTTTGTAACGAGCGGACCACACTACTTCTTCACGAATTCGGACTGTACGGGCTCGTATCCGGTGGTCGTACCCGGCCACTTGGGTGCCCGCATCCGTGTTGCAATCCGTACCGGATCGTAGTGTGAGTTTGAAGGAGTTTTTCTTCGAACATGGTTCCTGAAGCAGACATCTCAACGCTCGTTTCACTCTGGCACGACTCGTGGCTTGCATTGCCAGTGTTGGGCATTGTTGTGTTCCTCAGCCTGAAGCTGGCAATTGGCTCCAACTGGACGGTAACCGCTACGGTGGTTCGTCTGGTCGGGCTTACGCTGCTCATTCCGGTCGTACTTACGGTGCTAGTCCGCGCTGGAGCGCTGGACATGGACGTGTACACAAACGCATTCGCGTACGTAGGCCTGGCGGGTGCGGCGACGGCCGCCATGTTCGCCGCGACCGCTACGCGGCTGGGTAGGCTGGATGCCCCGGACACGGGAATTGGCGCGGGCGCAGGTGGCTCGCTGTTCGCGTGGAATCTCGGCGGCGGCGACAAAGGCGGTAAGGCCGAGGCCCCTCCCGGCGCTACTATGGCGATTAACCTGGACGCACCCGGCAAAGCCTGGCTGCTCGTGAAAAAGGGCGCCGAGCCGGGTTCGGTGTTCAACCTGGAGCAGGACATCGTCAGCATGG
>CAUZIR010000079.1:0-7201 GCA_963579815.1 Dehalococcoidia bacterium | reverse complement strand
GGCGCTTAAAAATGACGACCGCGACCCCCGCGACCGCCATGATGATGGCGAAGTCACGGATGAGCGTAAGTTGTTCCGGTCCGCCTATGGTCTCCATGCTCTCTGTTGGCCGTCTCCGACGGGGGTCTCCAGTGGGCGTCTCAGTCGCTGTTATATATTCGGACAAATATAAGAAATAGTTCAATGACATTTCGGATATCATTGCCCCGTTTACCGGCCACCAGACTGGTCGCCGACTCCAGAAGCGGCGATTGGGGAGAAATAACCAGATGACCAAGAGACTTGCGGGCAAAACCGCCATCATCACCGGCGGCGCTTCGGGCATCGGCCGCGCCACCGGCCTGCTGTTCGGCGAGCACGGCGCTAACGTAGTGGTAGCCGATCTGAGCCAGGAAGCCGCCGACAAGACCGCCGCCGAAATAGTCGCGACGGGCGCAAAGGCCACCGGCATGGCAATGGACGTCACCAAGACCGCGTCGGTAAAAGCCGTTGTGGCCCGGACGCTAAAGGCCTACGGAGCCCTGCACATTTTGGTGAACAGCGCTGGCCTGAACCCGCGCATGGCAGCGGTGGCCGACAAGGACGAAGAGGGCGTGTGGGACGCCGTCATCGACGTGAACCTCAAGGGCACATACCTCGCTTGCAGGCATTCTGCCGACGCCATGATCGCGAGCGGAGGCGGGTCCATCATCAACCTGTCGTCCATCATGGGTCTGGTCGGCTACAACGGCCGCACCGGCAGCGGCTTTTCTCCCTACAACCCGTCGAAGGGCGGCGTATTGCTGCTGACAAAGAACCTTGCTGTAGACCTCGCCCCCAAGGGCGTGCGGGTGAACTGCATCAACCCCGGCTTCGTGGAAACGCCGTTCACCGTAGCGCTCACGTCGGACCCGGAACAGAACGCGGCGCTAATAGACCTGCACCCCATTGGCCGCCTGGGACAGCCAGAAGAGATCGCCAACTGTGCGCTCTTCCTGGCCTCCGACGAGTCGAGTTTCGTCACTGGGGCCCCGCTAATAGTCGACGGCGGCTACACAGCGCAGTAGCGCGCTAGTGCGCCAGGCGTGATGATTCGCTGACTCCCGTCAGCGAAACGAGACAAGAGCGGCATGGTCGGCCTTGCTCAACCACAACGTCGCGCTTGAGTAGATGTCTGCTCCCATTGCCTGCATCACCTTGTGCCCTGGCCGGTCCACCGGCAGCAGCCGCGCCAGCGCCGGAGCCTTGAGACGTTCCAAATACTCACAGCGCTCGCGGAACCCCCTGACCGTCTGTGCCTCGCCGCCGTAGATCACGTACTGGGGCATCTTGCCCGTCGGCGGCGGTGCCCCCTGCTTTTGGGGCTCGCCCTCCAGCAGCCGACGCGCCTCCACGCAGACCTTGTCGAAGAACTCGCGCATCAGCCGCTCCCGACTGCGCTCGAAGCGGCGCTGCGACGAGCCCCCCTTGCGGTGTCGATTCTTCACGTGCCGCGTGCCCGACTTCGACGCCAGCACCTTGTCGCCGTGCAGCAAGCCAATCGAGTAATGCCCCAGCCGAACCAGCACCACCAGCACCGTCCGATCCCTCTCTAGCAAGTCAATTAGCGGACCCGGCTCGAACGCCCGGGCCTCGTGATCGGCCTCGATAGCGAACGGCGGCACGACGGCAAGGTACCCATCCGGCCCGGCGAACAGGCACAGCCCCGTCTCCCCCGGCTTCGTCGTCTCCACAATCTCGGCCATGTCGGCCCGCATCCCGCCCGTCAGCAGCCCCTCGCGCCGGTCCGTCAGCACCGCCTCGCACGACCCAGGCGTCAGGTACAAACTGGACGAGTACTTCGACGCCGTCAGCGGGTCCGCCAGCATCTTCACCAGCCGCATCCGGTCCCTGCGCCAGCGATTCGTTACTTCGTACATGGCAGCAATGATACGGGCGAGCCTTCGGCGTGTGTGAGAGATAAGTCTTTCGGGAACTTGCACATGAGTTCGCCTGTGTAGAATCCGTTTCATGGAATTTCGTAAGGCAGCTAAAACCACCATCAACGGTTTTAAATGGGCGATGAACGCCTATCGGGTGTATGGGTTGATCGCCTCTTTCGCGGGCACCGTCCTGTTCGCCACATTTGCCGTAATTACCAGTCAAACTCTTGGTGTTCAGGTTTTGCTGTGGGTCGGAGTTGTTGGTGTAGCTGCGCCAGTTATGTTTGTGTTCGGGGGAGGCATCATTGGCGGCCTGTTGCTCAGGAAATCTCCGAAGTCAATTGCCGAGTTTTATGACACAAGAGACGATGCCGACCGGGCGTTAGGCACTATTACCGAAGTAGTCAAGAAAACAGATGAAATAAGGGCACAGTGGCATTTCGGCCAAGGGGCAGCCCGCCAAGACATTTGGCGAGAGGGGCACATAAAGCGGCTTGTCCTCACCCACCCCAAGGCGATTGAGGCTGTCGCCCCTGTATATGACATTGCCCCGGAACAGGCGAGAGGAGACGTGTTATACGCGACACGGCGGGCCGAGGAAGCCGCCGGAACCGAGGTCCGTTGGTACGACGGGCCGTTAATCGTTGGGATGCTCATTGGACACCCCAACGACACAAAACGTGGGTGGGCGAGAATCGAAACGGGCTACCCGCATGGGCACGACCCACACGTCAGAACGACCACTTACTACCGGGCCATAGAACGGCCGAAACTTTTTACCAACCTGTGTTTATCCTATGAACGCCTGTCGGGAAAATCTGGGCCAGTGTCTTTAGGCGATAAGCCTGAGATAGATCAACGCGCTGTACTCGCCTCACTAATCAAAGAAGGCCGCAGCATCCAGCGGGATGTTTCAAACTTACCTCCCAACGATGACGTGGTTGAAGAATGGTTTTTTAGGGCGAAAGCGTTTGTCAGGAACAATCTTGGACCGGCCACTCTCAATTGGTGGGAAGAGATCGCATTAGGTGAACAGCCTCAGGCCACATACTCGGGGTTAATGCCAGAAAGCCGAGAGCGAGTTTGGGGACAAATGGGTGTTTGGAATGAGCGTCTGGAAGGGTTTATGGAGCGGTTGCCGTAAGCCTCGCATACTCCATCGGCCCGCTCGTGACCAGTTCCCGTCGCGCCCCCACGGAGGATGGCGCGGCTGCCGAACCCGCACACATCCCCATCACCAATTTGCCACCCCCCATTTGCCCCGGCCCAATTTGCCGCAACGCACACCCCGGCATAAACTCACCCCATGCGAGTAGCTATCGGCGCGGACCACGGCGGATACCCCCTTAAGAGCGAACTGTCCGACTTTATCCGGGCGTTGGGCCACGAACCTGTTGACGTGGGGGCGCACGAAGTCGACCCGCTCGACGACTACCCCGACTTCGCCGAGGCCGTCGCCAGGGCCGTCGTCGGGGACACCGCCGAGCGCGGCATCATGATCTGCGGCAGCGGCGTCGGCGCGGCCATCACGGCCAACAAGGTCAGGGGCGCGCGGGCCTCGGTTTGCCACGACACCTACTCGGCTCACCAGGGCGTTGAGCACGACGAAATGAACGTGCTGTGCCTCGGTGCCCGCATCGTCGGCGGCGAAATCGCCCGGGAAATCGTCTCGGCGTTCCTCGGGGCTACCTTCATCCCCGAAGAGAAGTACATTCGCCGCCTGAACAAGATCAAAGCGCTAGACGGCGAATAGCGGCCAATAACTCTTGTTGAAGATCGTTGACACAGGCCTCGTCGGCCCCATGCCGACCAGCGGCGGCGCGTACATGCCCGCCGTCACTCCCCTGCCCTCTGGTGAACTTATTGGAACCCGTTTCGTCGCGTCCACGCTCGTCGCCCCGGACGGCCGTTTCGAAGTCTTCCGATCAGACGACGGCGGCCACACCTGGACCGACCCGATCACGCCCTAGCCCGACGACGGCTGGTGCTACCGCACCCCCCCCACATCTATGTAGCTAGCGACGGACGACTGCTCATCACCGGCACCCGGTTCGAGACCGACTCATCCCCCCACCACCTTCGACCCGGCCACCCGCACCGTGCAGCGCGGCGAAATGTTCCTGGCCTGGTCCGAAGATAAAGGCCGGACGTGGGGGCCGCCCATTCCCCTCTCGCCGCCGCTGGACCCGGACCGGTATTCCTGCAACGGCTCAGGCGTGTTGCTCATGCTGAGCGACGACCGCTGGATGTACCCCTTCGAGACCTGGCTGCCCACCGGTGCCACCAGCCCTCTCGACCAGAAGGCGGCAGCAATATTTTCTTCAGATCAGGGACAGGCCTGGCCCGAAATGGCGGTGGTCGCCGACGACCCGACCGGCCGATACATTCACTGGGACCACTCCGGAACCGTCCTGCTCCCTGGTGCGCATGGGCGAGGCCGCATCTACGAGACCATGTGGGTGAGTGACGCCGAGGCCAACGCCGACCTGTCCATCCATTTCACCCTTTCTCAGGACGACGGCAGGACCTGGCCCGAGCTCCGGCCCACCGGGCTTATAGGCCAGGCGTCTGCGCCAGTAGCCCTGCCAGATGGCCGGGTCGCGGTGTTGTACACCCACCGAACCGAGCCCGAGGGCGTTCGACTGTCCATCGGCTACGAGCGCTTCGAAGAAGAAATCGTCATCTTCGACGCGGGCGACGAGGCACTATTGGGCACTCCTGACAGGAGCGACGCGCTCGCCACCAACATGGCGCAGGGCTTCGGCAAGATGGGCGGCGTGTTATTGGAGACGGGCGACCTCATGGTCACCTACTGGTGCACGGTCGACGGCGTCTCCCACTGCCGCCGGGCCCTAATTCGACCTAACTAGAGCCCGGAGCCTCGTTAGGCGAAGTCGCCCCGAAAGCGCTCGGCGTCCTCCGTCGGGCGGTAGCCAATCTCGCTTTCCGAGTTGGCGATGTCCCAGAAGCGCCACAGGTTGTTCGACACACCGTAGTAGATGCCGAACCGCACCGAGGGCGGGGCCTCAATGCACCGGGTCACCAGCTGGATCAGGTCCTTGTGGAAAAGGAACGTCGCCAGGTTCCTCAGCGTCAGCGGCCGATCCTCCACGTTCGCTGTGCCAATGCGCAGACACATCACCGACAGCCCGTGCACGTCGGAGTAGTAGCGCCCCAGCGACTCACCCAGCGCCTTGCCGATACCGTAGGCACCGTCGGGCCGAATGGGGCAGTCAGCGCCCACCCGCTCGAAGCCGCCCGGCGTCAGGCCCGCATAATCCCCCGCCACTATCTCCCGATACGGCGAGTCCATCTCAAAATTGCCCACCGCATGGTTCGAACTGGCGAAAATCAGCCTGCGCGCGCCAACGCTGTGAGCCGCCTCAATGGCGTTGCGGGTGGCGGCGTAGTTGTTCTGGTAGGCCTCGTCCCAGCCAATGAACTGGTCGGCTTTCGCGGCCAGGTCAATAACCACGTCTGCCCCGGAAAATGCGTCCTTCACAGCCTCCAAATCGCTCATGTCGGCGGCGGTCGTGTCGATGTGGTCGGACGGTCGGACGTCAACGCCCCGTACGACAAAGCGATCTGAAAGTGCATTTCCCAGCACTTTTCCAAGAGCGCCTGAACTTCCGGTAATGAGAACAGTTTCTGTCACTTTTCCAGTCTCCTTCGGAGTTCGAAGCGGTTTTGCCAGTCGATCTGACTCTGGCAAATTTGGCCCGGTTTGGGCCAGGCAGCAAAAGTATCACCCTTTTGGGTGTTGTGCAGGAAGGGGTCCGTATCTATAATGACGCCCGTTGCCTAGGTAGAGTGTGAACCGAGCGCGCTTACCTGGCAGCGAAAAATTAATTGGAGGTGCGCCATTGCAGGTGTATTGTCTGAAGTGTCGCGAGCATCGTGAGATCAAAGACCCCGAAGCGGTCACATTGAAGAACGGCCGACCGGCCACGCGGGGCACCTGCTCCGTATGCGGGAGCACCGTCTTTAGGATCGGTAAAGCGAAGTAACGGCATTCCTTCCCGGCAGGTTCCAGTTGGAGTCTAGCTCCATCTAGAGCACTAAGCCGGGTCCGAACCCGTATTTGAAGTCCCGGTTTGGCCCCCGTGGGTCGGCCGGGACTTTTCTGCTTCCCGCACCCTTCGCAGCCAGAACCGCAGCGCCCACACCCCGGCAATCATCGCTGGCGCCAGCCCCCAGTACACGCTGTAAAGCCCCTCCGCCAGCGTCATTTCCCAGCCCGGCGAGCCAGGGTTCGCCGCCCAGACGTAGCCGTGCGGCAGCAGGCCAACGGCGAGCACATGAGTGACGATGACCAGCGCCCCCAGGCCCAGTAGCGAGGCGGCTCTCTCTCTCAGCGAAATGCCCGTCACCGACGCCACCAGCGTGACGATGAGCACCAGCCCCCAGTGCAGCGTCAGCCCCCGCACCGTCACCGGCGTAGAGAGCCCCGTTCCCAAATAGACAATGTCCGAGTCGAATACGCGGGTCTCGGTCTGACCAGGGGAAATTGGCGACGCCACGGTAACGAGAAACTCGTTGTAGGGGTCGGCCAGCGCCACCCAGACCAGCGAAACGGCGATCAGCACCGCCAGGGCCCGGACGGCGAATACCGCTAGGTTACGACTGCCTTGCATCGGCGAACCTGTCCGCCCAGTACAGCCACAGCACAATCGCCAGCAAAATCATCGCCGACTGCCATATGAGCAAGTGAGCAATACCGAGATGCTGGGGCCACACCGACCCTATCCAAAACAGGCTGGCAATCCTGACCAGGTTTACCCCGGTCAAAATTACTATGCCCAGCCCGGCCCCGTAGAGTTTGTTTTTAAGAGACGTCCGGTGCGCGGCCACGGCCCCGAGAAACAGCAGCAACGGCCCGATAGACGTGCACTCGGTGACCACATTCACCGCGAACGAGTCCGAAGACAGTATCGTCCCGGTCACCGTCGTCTCAAAGCCGATGGCGTTGAGCATGCCGCTCGACCAGCGCGCCGTCCAGCGGGCGACGGCGTCTATCCACGCGCCGCCGAGTATCCCAGAGTACACGCCCAGCGCCAGTGCCAGGGCGATGGCGATGATGAGCCAGCTGACGACAAGTCGCGGCCCTGGCCGTCCGAACGGCAGGCGCGACCTACCGCCACTTGAGGCGGGGTTGGGCTGAGGTGTGGCGGCGTGTGCGTCCATGGTTATTGAGGTGGCTGCTTCCCCATCTGTCACTCGCTTACGTGCGACCGGGAGCGGGGAGTTAATTATATGATGAGGCGATGAACGAACTGACCAGCGAACAGATACGCGAGGCC
>CAUZIR010000078.1:0-7318 GCA_963579815.1 Dehalococcoidia bacterium | reverse complement strand
TACCCCCCTTTTTTCTTCTTGCTGTATTCGGGAGCCCGTCATTACCCAACAAGTTGCCGCCCGCGCAGCGCAGTTACAAGCCCGAGCACTAGAGCAGCTCTCAGTCGTCTCCGACTCTGAAGGGTTGGAGGCCTGGCGCGTTTCGTACCTGGGGCGGAAGGGCGAGGCGACGTTGCTGAAGCGCAGCATTACCGACGTCCCGCCGGAGTCTCGTCGTGAGTTCGGCCAGGCTGCCAACGCCGTTGGCGAAGCCCTCGCATCGGCGTTTGAAGCACGGCAAACCGAGATCGATCACCCGGCTGGCGACACCGACGCCATCGACGTGACGCTCCCCGGCGTGCCCTCCCCCATCGGCAGCATCCACCCCATCACGTCCACGGTGCGGGAGATATGCGCTGCGTTCGGCGACATGGGATTTCAGGTCGTAGAAGGGCCAGAAGTTGAGCTAGACCACTACAATTTCGAGAAGCTCAACATCCCCAAACACCACCCGGCGCGGGATAGCTTCAACACGCTATGGATCGACAAAACCGGCGAGGACGGCCAGCGGCCAATGCTGCTTCGCACCCACACCTCGCCCATGCAGGTTCGCACGATGGAAAAGCAAGACCCGCCAGTGCGGGTGATCGTGCCGGGCAAGGCGTACCGCTACGAAGCCACCGACGCCACGCACGAGTGGCACTTCTCCCAGGTCGAAGGGCTCGCCGTTGACAAGGGCATCACCTTCGCCGACCTAAAAGGCACGCTGCACGAGTTCGCCCGGCGGCTGTTCGGCGAGAACGTGCGGGTGCGTTTCCGCTGCGACTACTTCCCCTTCGTCGAGCCGGGGGCTGAAATGTCCATCGACTGGTCGTCGCTGTCAAATGGCGCCAAAGGGGCCAAGGGGAGGCAGCAGGAGGATCAGAAAGAGAACTGGTTGGAGATACTGGGTGCGGGAATGGTGCACCCCAAAGTACTGGAGGGCGTGGGGTACGACCCGGCCGTCTACACCGGGTTCGCATTCGGCATCGGCATTGAACGCATCGCCCAGCTCAAGCACGGCATCGACGACATCCGACTGTTCTACTCTAATGACGTCCGCTTCCTGAGGCAGTTTTAAACCCGATGCTTGTCCCACTTAGCTGGCTCAAACGCTACGTAAACATCGACATCTCGCCGGAAGACCTGGCTCACCGTCTGACCATGGCAGGTGTCGAGGTCGAGTCCATTGAGAAGATGGGCATGCACCTCGACCCGGAACTGGTCGTCGTGGGCCTGGTGACGAACATTGAACCCCACCCCGATGCCGACCGGCTGCGTCTGCCCACGGTGGACCTGGGCAACGGCGAGACGGCCAAGGTGGTTTGCGGCGCGCCCAACGTGGCCGTGGGGCAGAAAATCGCCTTCGCGAAGCTGGGAGCGCGACTCTATAACGCTCATTCCGAGCGGGAAGAGCCGCTCAGAACAGCCAAGATTCGGGGCTTTGAGTCCAGCGGCATGGTGTGCTCGGTGAAAGAGTTAATGCTGGGTGACGACCACGAGGGCATTCTCGTACTCGACCAGGACTCAGAGATAGGCTCGCCCCTGACTAACATTGTCGGCGACGTGCTGTTCGACATAGCCGTCACCCCCAACCGGCCCGACTGCCTGTCTGTGCTGGGTATTGCCAGGGAAGTCGCCGCGCTGACCGGACAGCCGATCACCGAACCCGAAACCGGGTACGCAGACGACGGCGAACCTATAGCTGGCCGGGTCACCGTCCAGATAGCCGACCCCGACCTGTGCCGCCGCTACACCGCTTCGCTCATAGAGGGCGTCACCGTGGGGCCGTCGCCGTCCTGGCTACAAGAAACGTTAATACGCGCAGGTCAGCGCCCCATCAACAACGTGGTGGACGCGACCAATTTCGTCATGCTGGAGATGAACCAGCCCCTGCACGCCTTCGACTTGGACCTCGTGAAGGACCAGGCCATAGTCGTGCGCATGGCCCGCCCTGGCGAGGTACTTGAAACACTGGACGGTCAGCGCCGCGAACTCGCCCCGCCAATGCTGGTTATCGCCGACGCCACAGACGCGGTCGGCCTGGCGGGCGTCATGGGCGGGGCCAATTCCGAGGTTTCGCAGGGCACCACCCGGGTACTGCTGGAGTCGGCGAATTTCGACCCGGTGAACACCAGGCGCACCGGCGCGGACCTGAAACTAAGCACCGGGGCGTCCTATCGTTTCGAGCGTGGGCTACGGCAAGAGCTAGCCGAGATTGGCCTGCGGCGGGCGACCCGTCTGATCGCCGAAATCGCCGGTGGCACGGTCGCCAGCGGTATCATCGACGTGCACCCGGAACCGGCTGCGGCGTCGGTCGTCACCCTGACGGCGGCCCGGCTGAAGCAGGTGCTGGGCACGGACATCCCCATGCCGAAAGTGAAGCAGGTGCTGGCGTCGCTAGGGTTTGAGCGAACCGGGTCTGACTCGGCCGATTCTGTCTCGATTAGTTCGCCGTACTGGCGCTCAGATATCGAGATTCAGGACGACCTAGTCGAAGAGGTCGCCAGGGTGATCGGGTACGACGAGATGCCCACCACCATGCTGGCGGCCCCAATTCCCCATCATCACGTCCAACCGATGTGGGATTTGAAAGAGCGAGTGCGCGACATGCTCGCTGCTGCTGGGATGCAAGAAGCCATCAACTACAACGTGGCGTCCGAAGAGAACCTACGAACTGTGGGCGCATGGACGGACGACGTGCTCGCCCTGGCCAACCCGATGAACGACGAGCAACCCTACCTGCGCACCACCCTGCGGGCCAGCCTGCTGCAGACCGTGTCGGACAACCGGCGCACTGGTGGCGGGGATGGCCTGCGATTGTTCGAACTTGGCCGTGTTTTTATGCCCCAATCTCCCGGGCCTAACCCGTCTGGCGGCGACGCCAAATTGCCAGACGAGCGCGAGACGCTGATTGCCGCCTTTACCGGGCGACGCGGTGCCACATCTTGGCAGGCGTCAGACAACGCAGCCGACATGGGGTTCTTCGACGCCAAAGGTGTGGCTGAAGATCTGCTGGGTGGCCTCGGCATCGACGTGAGCTTCGAGCCGGTCGCAGACGTAGCCCTAAAGGCCGGACGCACCGCCGCGATCCTGGCAAGTGGCAAACGACTGGGCACGGTCGGCGAAGTGGCCGACGGCGTGCTCGATCAATTCGATCTCGACGGGGCCACTGTGGCGCTACTGGAAATCGACGTCCCCAGCCTGCTGGCGGCCGCCCCTTCAGGCGACCGTCGCTATCTGCCGTTCAGCCGCTATCCGGAGTCGGTACGGGACCTGGCACTGACGGTAGACCAGGCGGTTTCGGCTGACGAGATCCGTGCCGTTCTCATCAAACACAAACTGGTGAAAGCCGCCCGGGCACAGGACGTGTACACCGGCGACGGCGTGCCACAGGGCAAAAAGTCGATCGCCTTTGGGCTGGTGTTCCAGTCCGAAAAGGCCACCCTGACGGCCGACCAGATAGATCGAGTTCTGGAGGACCTGCTGCGCCGGCTGCAGCGCTCCGTGGGCGCGGAGATCCGCAGTTGACGAGCATGCCGGAACTCGAACACAGGCATACCCATACCGAGGCGATGCTCAGCGTCGAGGACGCCCTCTCGCGCATTCTGTCGTTCGTTGAACCGTTGGAGCCGGTGCGCTTGCCCCTCGCCGACGTCGTGGGCATGGTGCTTGCTGGCGATGTAACCAGTGAGCTGGACGTGCCGCCTCTGGATAATTCGGCGATGGACGGTTATGCCGTCCGGGCTGGCGACGTGGCCGGGGCTTCCGAAGGGACGCCTTCCACGCTCCGCATCATCGGCAAGATCGCGGCCGGTCAGTTGCCATCTGCCCCCGTGACGGCAGGCACCGCCATACGCATAATGACTGGGGCGCCAATCCCGGACGGTGCCGACTCTGTCGTGCCTTTCGAGGAGACCGACGAAGTGGAACGGCGACGTGACGGGCGGGCCCTGGATGAGGTGTCCGTGAACATGCCTGCTGCGCTCGGCGCGCATGTCCGCCTCGCTGGCCGTGACATAACCAAAGGCCAGACCGTACTGAAGGCGGGCACCGTACTGAGGCCAGCGCAAATCGGGCTGCTGGCAAGCCTTGGCCACCCGAAGGCCTCTGTGCACAGGCGTCCCGTGGTCGCCATATTGGCCACAGGTGACGAACTGGCCCAGCCCGGCGAAGTACTGCCAGAGGGCAGAATCTACGACTCGAACAGCCCCGGCCTGACCGCTGCGGTTTTGGAGGCGGGCGGCGTGCCGAAACCCATAGGTTTCGCACGGGACGACCTGGGCTCTGTAAACGCCAAACTGGACGAAGGGCTCGACGCCGACCTTCTCATAACCTCAGCGGGCGTGTCTAAAGGCGACTTCGACATGGTCAAAGACGTGCTCAGCGAGCGCGGAGAGATGCAATTCTGGTCGGTACGAATGCGTCCCGGCAAGCCTCTCGCTTTTGGCCTGCTGAGCGCCGGTGGGCCGAGTGGGCAGGGCGAGACCGGAACACAAAGTGTTCCGAATCTGGATGGGCAAAGCGTAACGCGGAACGTTCCGCATTTGGGCCTGCCCGGCAATCCGGTGAGTGCGCTGGTCGCGTTCGAGCAGTTCGGCCGACCGGCGATTGCCAGGATGCTGGGTCGGGGGCCGGTGCCGAGACCGACTGTGCGAGCGGTCCTTGCGGACCCCATTCGCAATGCCGATGGGCGGCGGGTATTTGCGCGAGCGGTGGTAACCAGACGCGACGACAAGTATCATGCGTCGTTGACCGGTAATCAGAGTTCGAACCTGCTCACGTCGATGGCCGAGGCCAACGGCCTGGCGATCTGTCCAGAGGATGTGCCCGGCATGGGAGTCGGTGAGGAGGTGGAGGTACTGATGCTTCAGTGGCCTCCAGAGGTATTCTAAAAGTGCAAAGGGAGATAAGCGGCAGATGACCACTGATAACGGCAACGGCTCCGAGCACCGAGAGCCCATAAGGTACTACGTGCAGACGGACGCGAGCGACGTGAGCTCGGTGTCCTTGCTAATATCGGACCGCCGTGACTACATGTCGCAGCAGCACGACACGCTCGATGAGGCGGCCTCGGCGGACCCCTTGTTGATGATCGACCAGATAGCCGACCAATCGGCGGGCACGCCAGACTACCTGTTGCCTGACACGCCCTTGAAAGAGGCCGTGTTCCGCGTACTGCTAGCCGGGCGCAACGAGCCGATGAGTGCGGCCGACGTGAGTGAAGAGCTAAAGCAGCGCTGGACGATGAGCACGTACCCCAGGGATCTGTCGCCGGGGGTGATCGGCAGATTGCTGGAAAGCATGAGCGCGTACTCCGTTGGCAAAATTGTGCCCCCGGAGCCCGAACCTGCACCGGAGCCGGTATCCGAGGACGACGACGCCCGTGACTCGGAAGCCTAATGGCTAAGTCACTCGCGTTCTTCCAGGGCAAAATTGTGCCCATTGAACAAGCCAAAGTGAGCGTTATGACGCACGCGCTGCATTACGGCACCGGGGTGTTCGAAGGCATCCGCGGTAACTGGAATGCCGGGCGAGACACGATGTACGTGTTCCGCATGCGAGAACACTATGATCGGCTGCTCCAGGGCTGCCGCATGTTGATGCTGGACATCCCCTACTCGGTGGACGACCTGTGCACCATCACTGAAGACCTCATCAAGGCCAGCGGCATTCAACAAGATGTCTACATACGGCCCCTCGCTTACAAGAGCGAGGAGCTGGTGGCCAACCTGAAACTGCACGAGGTCGCGAGCGACTTTACGCTCATCATCGTGCCGTTCGGCGATTACATCGAATCGGACGGGGCCATTAGCTGCTGCACGTCATCGTGGCGCCGCATGGACGACACGATTATTCCGCCACGGGTGAAAATTTCCGGCCACTACGTCAACAGCATTCTGGCCAAGACGGAGGCGGTGTTAGCCGGTTTCGACGAGGCGATCATGCTGAACCAGGACGGTGGCGTTTCCGAGGGCACCGGGGAAAACCTGTTCATGGTCTCTGGTGGAAAGCTGCACACTCCCCTGGTCGCAGAGAACAACCTCGTAGGCATTACCCGCGACTGCGCCTGGACGCTGGCGACAAAGGAACTGGGCATGGAGGTGGTCGAGCGGACCATTCGCCGAAGTGAGCTATATCTCGCAGACGAGGTATTCCTGACCGGCACGGCCGCACACATAACTCCGGTCGGCTCGGTGGACAGCAGGCCCGTTGGGGAAGGCGGCGTCGGACCAGTCACCGCCAAGCTGCGTGCCATATATGCGCAGGCCGTACGGGGGAACCATGACGACTACATGCACTGGTGCCACCCCGTAAGCGTGGAACCCGCTTAGACCCCAGGCCATGAGTCCCTTCGTAGCGGACTACCTCCTTTTCGCATTTTGGGCCGCTATTGGGGCCATTCAGATTGGTGCGTCGATAGGGCGTTTCGACGGGCTGTTGTTCATTAAGCACAACCTGGCCGCGCGTGCGCTCGGCGTCGCCCTGACCTTGTCTGCCATTGCCTGGTTTTTCCTCACCGATGACCGCAACATAAACGACACCGAGGGCGGCCTCGACGCCAACATGCAGGCCATGGGGGTTTTTGCCGGAGCCTTTGTAGCGGTCATCGTGACCGTGGTCACCTCTTCTGTCGTTAACGCAGGTCTGGGCCGCCCCGGGCCGGAGGCCCTTAAAACCCCAGAAGGCCTAAACAGCGGCCCAGAAGGCGGCCTAGACGCCCTGAGAAAAGTCAGCTACTTAACGGCCGTCCGGCGTAGCCTGCCGCCCCTGTGGCACGGTGCACCGACGAGTTTGGTTCGCTTTTACTCTGGCGACAAAGAGGGCATCGTCTTTCGAATAGTCGGGGGCCTGATCTCGCGCAACAGGCGAGGCTAGGCGATGTTCATGGACGGACCAATCGGCCGGTGGGACGTGGACGCGTTCCTGTGGCTGAACGGCCAGGTGGGCCGGTCGGACCTCCTCGATGGCCTGGTCGAACTGCTGGTCGGCGACTATCTCATTCCCGTCACAGTGGCGCTCGGGTTGCTGGCGCTGTGGTTCTCAGGCCGGGACAAAGCGACCCGCTACAGGTACCAGATAGGGGTGTTCGTCGCCCTGTCCACCATGGCGTTCACCAGCTGGGCTGTGCAGGAGATAAGCGTGGTGGCCGAGCGGGCCAGGCCGTTCCTGAACCACGACGTGAACTTGCTGTTCTACGAGGCGACCGACTTCTCTTTCCCCTCTAATTCGGTGGCCGCCGTGTTCGGCATAGCCGCCGGGGTGTTCGGGGTCAACCGGAAACTGGGTATCGCGATGT
>CAUZIR010000077.1:0-7375 GCA_963579815.1 Dehalococcoidia bacterium | reverse complement strand
GGCGCTGTCGGCGATTTTGCCGTCGGCCGGGAAATTCTACGGCTGCCGTAACGGCCGGTCAATCGGGCTTGCCCGGCCCCGATTAGTGAGAGGCGGGCGCAAGACGGCCTGTAAGCCGAGTTCTGTACGCCACTCGTGTGCGGTTTACGCGCTAAGCGCTTCTTCCCGCATCCGCTGCGGCGCGACGATCATCTATCTAGCCCCGACGTTGCCGACGGGGTCGTGCGGCCAACCCGGGGAAGGTGCGAGCGCCCTTTGTACACCAACTATTCCCGCAAGCGGGAGTGGTCGGCGTCCCCTATTAGGCCTTGCTCCGGATGGGGTTTGCCCTGCCCTCGATGTCTCCACCGAGGCGGTGAGCTCTTACCTCGCCATTTCACCCTTACCTCGCCCGACCAAAAGGCCTGCGAGGCGGTATGTTTCTGTGGCACTTTCCGTCGGGTCACCCCGCCCCGCCGTTAGCGGGCATCCTGCTCGTAGGGAGCTCGGACTTTCCTCCCCCCGTTACCGGGAGGCGACCGTCCAGCCGTCTTACGCCCGCCTAGATTTTACCAAAGCCCGCGCACTCAAGCCCACTCACGGGCACTTAGGCGCACTCGGGCTGGGCCGGACCGGGCCTCGGGGGCCGCTAAAGCCGGACGTCTATGGCCTCTTCGCGCACAACAATGCCCGTTATGTTCTCTTCCAGTATGGCCCGCAACTCATCGAAGTCCGGCAACGGGTCGGCCTCCAACCGGGCCAGGACATCGGCAAGATCGTCGTCCACGGGCTCCTGCGCCATGCGCTTTAGCGAGTCGAGCTCGTCGAGGTAGTCGCCTATGAGGTTAAGCGGTATCTCGGTCCGGGCCACGCGCTTGAGGGCCGCGAGCAAACGGCGCTGCGATGCGGAGACTTTCTCTCGCCGCATCGCGCGGATTTCTTTTGCCCTATCGCCCGGCAGGCCGTCATTGGGCTTCGCCTCTGCCACCCGGCGGGCCAGTTTGTCTGTGACCTGAGAGATGACGGTGGATTCCAGGAGACCAGACCTCCAGGTGCGGTAGTCACACCGGCCCTGGTTCTGCCGGGACTGGCACTGGTAGTACCGGTACACGCCGGTGCCGCGCCTGCCGTCTTTGCGTTTCCACTTCTGCCGCCTGGTCACACCCATCATTGTGTTGCCGCAGCTTGCGCACTGGGCCAGCCCGGACAGCAGGAATGGCTCGGGTCGAGCAACCCTGCCGATGGGCCTGCGGGCGCGCATGCGGTCCTGGGCGGCCTTGAAGGTTTCGGCGTCTATGTTGGCTTCGTGGACTTTTGGCAGCCGCAGACCGAACCTGGCGTACGTGCCGGTGTGCGCAGGGTTTCGCAAGACGTCTCTAACGGTCACCACGTTCCAGGGCGAGCCCTTGCGGGTGGTGATGCCCCGCTCGTTGAGGTGTGCGGCTATGAGCCGGTAACCCATGTCGTCGGAGGTGTAGAGCCGGTATATGAACTGCACGACGGCGGCCTCTTTTGGCAATACTTCCAGCTTGCCATCGGCGCCTATGCGGTACCCGAACAGCGGTCGCCCCAGTGCTTTGCCCTGCGCCGCACGGAGGCGCATGGACTCCCGCACGCGCTTGCTCCGTGTCCGGGACACGCCCTTTACCCCAAGGGCTTGGAAGGCGTTCTGGATGGGGTCGGGGAAGTCGATGTCCATGCAGATGACGGTCGACCCGGTGGCGTCTATCTCTAGCAGCGTCCGGGCTACGGCCTCAAGGTCGTCCCCCAGGTGGCGCGAATCTGGTACGACGGCCAGGTACTCACTGCCGGACTCGCGCATGAATTTGACCATGCGAGCGTACGCCGCCCTGTCACCGTCGCCGTCACGTTCGACAAACGTCTCCAAAGCCTGGTGCAGGTTAATGTCACAGTACTCTGCGAAATCGGCGTCAAAGCCTTCAGGAGAGCCCGAAGAGCCAACAGAGTCGGCTTGCTCGGCGACGGGGCGGCTGTAGCCGATGGCTCTCAGCTGAGGCCGCCTTCAGAGCCTGCACAGCCTGGTTCACCCGCGTGACCTGGAGCCGCGCCTAACCGGCGTAGATGATGCGTCGGCAGCTGTTGCACTGCACGACCTCCTGGCCGGTCTTCGCCCTGCCCAGGTCTCCGACGGGCAATTCGACCCGGCACACAGAGCACAGGTGGCCGTCGAGCGTGGCCATAGCGCGTCCGCCTTTGGACCTCCGCAGGGTTTCGTACCTCGCGAGCAGTGTCGGAGGCAACTGGGACGCATACCCCTTCCGAGCGCTTTTTAGTTCGGCGATTTCGCTCAACAAATCGGACTCTGAGGCCTTTAGCTCGGCGAGTTCGCGTTCTCTCGCACCGGTGAGTCGCTCAATAGCGTTTACGTGCTTGTCCCGGGCGTTTTGGAACCCGTCGATCTCGACCATCAGCTCCAGCAGTACGTCCTCGCTCTCGGTCCGCTGGGTGGCCGAGAACTCGCGCTGCTCCCCAAGTGCTTCCAGCTCCTTCAAGTTCGTGACGGAGCCGTCGTACAGCCGTAGGTCGATGCCTTTTACTGTTGCTACCAGGTCATCGATTTTCCGTTCCGCCGCCCGGTGTTTTACTGAGCGGTTTTCCAGGACGGCGTCTATTTTGACGAGCTGGGATTTTATCTTCGGCAGGTCGCCTTCATCTGTGAGTTTTCTTTGATACTCGGCGAAGGTTTCGTCCAGAGTCTGCAACTCGATATCTATGTCTTGTAGTTCGCTGAGCGTCTGAAGTTCTTCCATCTCCGCTATTTTAAACGAAACCAAAAACCGCGCCACGACCCGTGTGGCACAACCCGGCCTGTAGTAGCCTTGTAACGACTTGTCACCACAAATTTCTCGCCTCAACAGCTCGCGACCGCGAACAAAGATTGTCTGCACGCTCGGTCCGGCCGTCGAGTCCGCCGCCAGCATTGAGGGGCTCGTTAACGCCTGTATGAGCGTTGCCCGGCTGAACCTGTCCCACGGAACGCTCGACTCCCACACCAGCGCTGCCGACAACGTGCGGGCCGCTTCCAGCAAGCTCGACATCCCCGTATCGATAATGGTGGATGTGCCCGGCCCGAAGTACCGGACCGGACCGACGGTGCCCGGCGTGATCAACCTTGAACCCGGTGACGATATAGTCCTGACGAGCCGGGCGCTGGTGGGCGACAAGACCCTGATATGCGTTACGCCGCCAGGCATTCACCGCGACGCCGACCCCGGCAACAAGGTGATGATTTCCGACGGCCTGATCCAGCTAAGGGTCATGCGTATTGACGACGAGGATGTGATTTGCCAGGCGCTGACGTCCGGCCGCATTACCGAGGGCCGGGGAGTGAGTATTCCCGGCGTTGCCCCGTCGCAGCCGTTCCCCGACGAGGCGGCCCGCACCGCCCTGCACTTCGCCGCAGACCAGGCCGCCGACTTCGTGGCCCTTTCCGGCGTCACATCTGATGCAGACGTAAAGGCGGCCCGCGACATTCTCGACGGCCGGGGGGTCCGTCCGCTGATCGTCTCGAAGATAGAGATGGCCGAGGGCGTGACCAACTTCGAGTCCATTCTGGAAGCCAGCGACGGCATTATGGTCGCCCGTGGCGATCTTGGCGTTGAGGTCAGACTGGCAGAGGTACCGGTCATTCAAAAACGGCTCATCCGGGCCTGCAACCGGGCTGGCAAGGTGGTCATCACCGCCACCCAGATGCTGGAGTCGATGATCTCTTCACCCGCCCCCACTCGCGCCGAGGTCACCGACGTTGCCAACGCCGTGTTCGACGGCTCCGACGCCATAATGCTTTCCGGCGAGACCTCGATTGGAAAGTACCCCATCGCTGCGGTGGAGATAATGGCAGAGGTGGCGATAGAGGCCGAAAAGGCTCTCCCCTACGAGTCCATATTGCTGGATAAGCGCGAGGACCTGGAACACCAGACGGACGACGCCATTGCATACAACGCCTGCCAGACGGCACATCAACTGGGTGCCAGTTTAATAGTCGCCTTCACCGAGTCGGGCAGCACCGCCGGGCGGGTTTCCAAGTATCGCCCGGCCGCCCAGATACTGGCCCTGACGCCGTCTGCCGAGACGCAGCGAGCGCTCACTATGAGTTGGGGCGTCCTGCCGGTGACGACGGCCCCTGTGCGCGACCTGGACGACTTTTTTGCCCGCGTTCAAGAGGAAGCCGTTAAGGTTTCTGGCGTGGCCTCCGGCTCGCTGGTGATACTGGTTGCGGGCCTTCCGATAGGTGTCCCTGGCGGCACCAATTTGCTTCAAGTCCTGTCGGTAGACTAGCGCTTGCCAGCCGCGCTCCTGTGGCTTCAGCTGCTCGCGGCAGCGGTCCTCATTCTGGGCGGTGCCTGGTACCTGGCCCGCGCCTCTGACGTCATCGCCCGGCGCACTGGCCTGAGCCACACGTTCGTCGGCATTGTGCTGCTGGCCACCGCTACTTCACTGCCCGAACTGGGCACCGGCATCAGCGCTATCGGCCTGCAGGACTCCCCCGACCTGGCCGCCGGGTCTGCGTTCGGCAGCAACCTTGTAAACATCTTCATAATCGGCATTGCCGACATGATGTGGCGCAACGGGCCGCTACTGGGATCGGTATCTCGCGCGCCAATGCTTGTCGCTGTACTGGGCATCGGAGTTATTGGCATCGGCGCTGTCTCGGTGCTCGTCCATCACCTGACCTCGGGCATGAATGGCTGGTACTTCAGCCCGCTGACCGCCGTGTTGGTCGCCTTCTTTTTGTTCTCCACGTACGCCCTGTACCGTTCCGAGAAAGGTAGCGATAAGGCCGAGCCAGAACCCGACACAAACGACGAGCCGGACGACGAACAAGAAGTCGGCGAGCTTGGCCCGGCTATCGGGCTATACGTCGCCGCAGCGCTGGTTGTCATAGTCAGCTCTGTGTGGCTGTCGTACGTCGGTGACGGCCTGGCGGACACACACGGGTGGGACGAGTCGTTCGTGGGGACCCAGTTCCTGGCCATCAGCACTTCCCTGCCGGAACTGGCTACTTCAATAGCTGCCCTTAGACTGGGCGCGCCCGAGATGGTGGTGGGCAACCTGCTGGGCTCGAACCTGTTCAACATGGGCTTCATAATGGCCGCCAATGAACTGGCCTTCACCGACGGCACGCTGTGGGCTGCGATCTCGCCGTCGCATGGGTACACGGCCCTTATCGCCGTTGGCATGACCGTCATAGTCATCGGCGCACTGCTGGTGCGCTCGCGCAAGCCCAATATGGCCAATGCCGCCCCGGGCAATAGCACCGCGCCCATAGGCCCGACCGGCGTAAGACGCTGGGCGAAGCCGGAGGCGTTGTTACTTATCGCGATCTACATAGGGGCGAGCATCGGCCTGTTCTATTTGTCCTGACCGCTCTTTCTCGTCAGACAGACAAACTGGCAAACAACCGAAGTAAAAAGTTTAGGAGAACAAGTTGCTATTTGAACTGAGACAGTACTGGTGCAAGCCCGGCAAGCGGGACGAGTGGGCCGCCTACATGGACGGGACGGTGATGCCCTACCAGGTGTCCAAGGGCATGGTGGTGGTCGCCACGTTCATTGACGAAGAGGACCCGGACCACTACGTGTGGATTCGCCGCTTCGAAGACGAGGCCGACCGCGAGCGCCTGTACAAGGCGGTCTACGAGACCGATGCGTGGACAAACGACATGATGCCGCGCGTCACCGAGATGCTCGACCGCGAGCGAGCGATAATCAACCGCCTGATCCCGACACCGAAGTCGGTTATTAGCTAGCTCTTCTTACCTATCTCGCGCTATTACGTAGTCGACCAGGCCCAGTAGCGACTGGCGCGCTGGGACGTCGGGGAGCCGGGCCAGGGCCTCGCGGGCCTTGTCGCACATTTCGTGGGCGAAGGCGCAGGCCTCGTCGATGATCTCCGGCACGCGGGCTGCTTCGATGACGCGGGCGGCCGGGTCGCGGTCTTCAGGGTTGGCAAAGAAGTCGGCGACGGAGTTGTCGTCGGGATTGCGCTTCATATACGTCAGCACAGGCAGCGTGACGACGCCCTGCAACAGGTCGTTGCCGACGGGCTTGCCGATTTTCTCTCTTGAGCCTCGCACGTCGAGTATGTCGTCGAATATCTGGAAGGCCATGCCCAGGTTGTAGCCGTAATCGCGCAGTGCCTGCACGGTAGGCTCGTCGGTGCCGCTGAGTACGGCTCCGGTCTCTGCGGCGGTGGCGAACAGGGACGCCGTCTTGTTGTAGATGCGGTCGAGGTAGGCCGCCATGTCCTGCTCAGGACTGTAGGCGTTGGCCATTTCGTATAGCTGGCCCTTGGACAATTCCATGATGGTTTCTGCGAACCGGCGGATGACCCGCACGTTGCCGGTGTCGCACACGAAGGTCGCAGAGGCGGCGAAGATGTAGTCGCCTACTACCACGGCTGCATCTCTACCCCACAAGTTAGCGACCGTAGCTCGACCGCGGCGCAGGTCGGAGTCGTCCACGGTGTCGTCGTGGATGAGCGTGGCGATGTGCAAAAGCTCGACCGCCCCCGCCATGATCTCGGCATTTTTGCCGTCGTTGGGGTGAAACCCGGCCGACAGCAGCGTCACGGCCGGTCGCATCATCTTGCCGATGGACTCCAACATGTGGTTCAGCGGCTCGGTCAGGTAGGAGAACTTCCCCTCGCCAAGCTCGGTCAGCCTGGACTCGACGCGGGCCAGGCCGTCGACGACCGGGGCGTAGATAGCGTCTAAATCGGGGGGCGAGACGGTGGGTCGATCAAGCGCCAAGTCTGGCCACCTCTTCTTCGACGACTGCTTCGTCCAGCTTGGCGAACAGCGGCTGCGGGCTTTGCAAGGCCGCGCCGGGCGTCAGGTCGTCGCTCGACCAGACCCAGGGCTCTTGGTCAAGCTGGCTGGTGAAGCCCAACATTTCGTGCAGCTTCTGGCAGGTGAATGGCAGGTACGGGTACATCGTCGTCTTGAGACAGTTGATGACCCCCAGGGCCACCCACAGGGTCCTGGCGGCGTGGTCGCGGTCGGTCTTGACTGCCTTCCAGGGCTGCCGATTCTCCAGGTACTTGTTCGCCTGCTTGGCGAGGGTCATCGAACGCTCCAACCCGCGCCGGAAGTGGGCGGCGCTTATGTCGCTGCCGACCTGCTCAGGCAGGGTACTGGCAGCGGCGAGCAGGACGGCGCCCTCTTCGTCGCTAGAATCTTCGATGAACGAGGGCACCGTGCCGTCGAAGTTGCGGTTGCTCATGCTCAGCACACGGTGAACGAGGTTGCCCCAGGTGGCGACAAGCTCGTCGTTGTTGGCCCGCACGTACTCGCGCCATGAAAAGTCGGAGTCAGACGTCTCCGGCATGTTGGCGGCGACGACGTAACGGAGCGGATCGGGCGCGTAGCGCTCCA
>CAUZIR010000076.1:0-7451 GCA_963579815.1 Dehalococcoidia bacterium | reverse complement strand
GTGCAACTGGGCGAGGCCAAACCGGTCTGCCCCGTCGATCATCATGACGGTCGCGTTGGGCACGTCTATGCCCACCTCTATGACGGACGTGGAGACCAGGGCGTCAAGTTCCCCGGACGAAAACCTCTGCATTACGTTCTCTTTTTCTGCGGTCTTCATACGGCCGTGCAGCAGGCCGAGACTGTGTTTTGTGAACACGTCCCGGGAGAGGCGCTCGTGCTCTTCGGTGGCCGCACGGGCCTGCACCGACGCTGACCCTTCGACCAGGGGAAAGACGATGAACGCCTGCCTGCCCGCCTCCATCTCGGTTCGGACAAAGTCATATGCCGAGTCTCGCTGTGCTGGAGCCACCCACCGGGTCTTGATCGGTTTTCGGCCAGATGGCATTTCGTCGAGTACAGACACGTCCAGGTCACCGAAGACGGTTAACGACAACGAACGCGGTATGGGCGTCGCCGACATAGCAAGCAGGTGCGGCCGCAGCCCGCCCTCCGTCAGCGCGGCTCGCTGCATAACGCCGAAACGGTGCTGCTCGTCGACAACACCGACGGCGAGATTGGGTATATCAACAGAGTCCTGTATGAGCGCGTGTGTGCCTATGACTATGTCTACGTCCCCGGCCGCTATGGCTGCGAAAAGGCGGTCTTTGACTTTCTTGTGAGTACCCCCTGTCAGCAGTGCGATGGTCACGGTGCCCCCGTTCGGCATCATGATCTCGGCCGAAGCCTCGTCGGGATCGAGGTTGGCCTGGCCGCCGGTTACGAGGTGACACACGGTAATAAAGTGCTGCTCGGCCAGTATCTCGGTAGGTGCCATGAAAGCACCCTGGCGGCCCGAGTCGACGGCCGCGAGCAGAGCGGCGATGGCGATTACCGTTTTGCCGCTGCCGACGTCTCCTTGCAGCAGTCGGACCATCGGCCGGGATCGCGACAGGTCCGTGGTGATCTCACCCAGCACCCGCTGTTGTGCCCTGGTCAGGGCGAATGGTAGCGAGCCGAGGAATGCTTCCACCATGCTCCCTCCAGTCGCACCGTTCTTTGGGCTCAGGGGAATGCCGTCCGCCTCCTCGTGCCACTTCCGGCGACGCGACAGGACAGCGAGCTGGAGCAAGAGCATTTCGTCGAACGCCAGGCGGCGACGTGCGGCGTTCAGATCGGCCTCGGAGTCGGGGTAGTGGATCTGCGTGACCGCAGCAGTCAGGTCCATCAGGGTTTCACTACGTCTGACGTCTGGAGGTAGCGTCTCTTGAATACCGGCGAGCCCCGGTTTGAGCGCGGCGCGGATGATTCGCCGCATCGTTCGCTGTGGCAGCCCCTCGGTAGTCGGATAGACGGGCACCAGCCGACCGGTATGTACCAGTTCTTCCTGACCGGTGAGCAGTTCGTACTCGGGCGACTCGAAGACGTGCCTGCCTTTGAATGTCTTCACCTGGCCGCTGATTACTACCTGGCTGCCAGCCTTCAGGGTTCTCGCCAGGTAGCCCTGGCCGAACCAGATGGCCCTGACGTTGCCTGTTTCGTCGCCCAACACGGCCTGTGTGGAGACGCTGCGAGGGCCCCGACGCTTCTCCGATGCCTCCCAGACGGTGGCGACGATGGTCTGCTCTTTGCCGTGCTCAAGCTGGGAGACCTTGGTCACATGAGCGAAGTCGTTGTGACGATGGGGGTAGTGGCGAACCGCGTCCTGCGTCGTGCGAATGCCCAGCTTTTCCAGTTTTGACAGGTGCTTGGCAATGCCACCGGCAATCTTCAGATCGGCTACGCCGCCTCTGGCTTTGGGACCGGCTGGGCGGGCGACGGGCTTCTTGCCACGGACGTCTGATCGAGGGCCGGGACGTGACGGACCGGGCGCCACGGCAAGCCCGGACGACTCGATGCGACTGGCCAGGTCGGCCGTCCACCGACGTCGCTCGTCGGCCGCCAGCGCACCGTATGGCTTTATCGCACCGAGTGCGGATTGGAGCTGATCGGCGCTCAGTTGCAGAAAGCGATCAAGGCCGCCGATGACCGCCCTATCTTTATACCCGGTATCGACTTCCAGCCGCAGAATTCGGCTCAGTGCGGCGACCTTGCCCGCCGCGTCTTTGCCTCCCCCGCTGCCCTTGGACTGGGGCTTGCCTTTGGATTGGGGCTGAGCCGGTGTGCGGGCCATCCTAGCCTAGTTGGTCTCCGAGCGTAGGACACCGACGCCCAGGGCCCCCGGCCCCACATAGGTGCCTAGGCCGGGTCCATACCGGGCGACTATCGGCTCAATTTCGGTCAGGTCAGCCAACTGGGCTTTTAGCGCGTTGGCTTCTTGGGGAGTCGTGGAGTGCAAGACGACCAGCTGGTCGACCGGCGCCAACTCACGCACCCTCTCGATGAGCTTGGCCACGCCTTTTTTTCGGCTGCGAGGGCGGGCGAACGGATGGACCAGACCGTCGGTCACCTCAATCATCGGCTTGAAACTCAGCAAGGTGCCCAGCAGCGCCTGAGCCTTGCCGATTCGCCCTCCCTTTTGCAAGTATTCCAGGGTGTCGAGCAGCGTCGTGCACTTAACTCGCGACGATGCGCTAGCCACCTGGCTGAGAATAGTCGGCAGGTCGGCACCTGTGGCCGCTACCCGGCTCGCGACCATGGCCATGAGGCCTATACCCATCGATGCCTGCAACGAGTCGACGGCCTCTATGGGGCACCCGACGTTGGCCTCGCGGGCGCCCTGCACAGCGGCGTTGTATGTGCCGCTCACTTTGGAAGACACGTGGATGGAGATGATGCCGCTGGCACCCTGACCCACGCGCTCGTACAACTCGACGAACTCGCCAATGGACGGGACGGCCGTGGCCGGGTAGTCGTCCCCAGCTTCGAGGCGCCGGTAGAACTCGTCTGCGGTGAGATCGACCCCGTCCTTGAACTCGGTGTCGCCGAATCGGACGGTCAGCGGGATTACCTCGATGCCGTACCGCTCAACCTCTTCGGCTGGCAGATCGGCCAGGCTATCTACGACTATCTTGACGGTCATTGGTGCTCACTTCTCCCGGATAATTCACTGACCAATATCACTCACCGGCCGCCGGTCCAGTCTGGATCATTCAATCGACAGTAGATAGTGGTAGTGCGGCTGGCCTCCGTCAACTAGCTCGAACTCGACCCCGTCGAATTGGTCAACCAACCGGGCCATCTCTCTAGCTGCATCAGGCTCTGCGACGGGCTTCCCCCGAAACAGCGTGATGAGATCGTCGTCACCCGCTCCGGATTCTCTGATCAAGCCGTCCAGCACAGCCGATAGTCCTGGGCCTGAAGCGACGAGCGTCCCGTCGAGTATGCCTATGAACGCGCCCGTCACTGTGGTGATGCCATCCAGCGTTACGTCCCTGGATGCGATCGTCACCTCGCCGCTCCTGACGGCCGCTACTGCCGATACCATCGCCGCTGTGTTTGAGTCCAGGTCAGCCTCACTGTTCAACGCCAGCGCTGCGGCGACGCCCTGCTGAATGCTCACAGTCGGCACGATGCCCACGTTTTTGCCCGACAGGTCGGCCGCTTGCCGGGCCGCCGGAACCACGTTGTTGTCGTTGGGTAGCACGATCACGTCCCGGGTCGGTGCTCTTTCTATGGCCTCGGCAATATCTTTGACGCTGGGGTTCTTGGTCCGTCCCCCGTCTATTACCTCAAACGTGCCCAGGTCTGTGAATAAGGCAATTAGCCCATTGCCCGACGCCATGGCCACGAGCGAGATGTTGCCCACGGTCCGCGTCACGGTCCGGTGGCCCGCGGAGAAGGCCGTCTCTTGCTCGTCCATGTCCTGGGCGCTGGAGTCGATCACCAGTCCCAACGACTCGGCATAGGCAATCAACTCGTCGGGTTCGGCCGTGTGGGCGTGGATCTTGACCAGTTCTGCGTCTCCCACCACAACGACGGAGCTGGCCAGGCGACCGACCGCGAGCCTGACATCGCCCAAGTCTGGCCCGGCGACTTCTGCTCCGGTCACATCCACAAGAATCTGCGTGCAGAACCCGAAACCGCCGTGGTCAGCCTGGTCAAGGAAGGCGCTGCGGAGTGCGACGTTCGAGTCGACCACTGCGCCGCCCGGGACCGGCACCTCGACTCCTTCGACTTGCTCACCGGCTAGCTGCAGCGTCATGCCTCGCAGGATGAGCTGCACCCCAAAGCCGCCCGCATCTACGACCCCGGCCTCGGCGAGTACTGGCAGCATTGCCTGGGTCGCCGCCACGGTTTCTCTTGCCCTCTCGCATACCGCTTCCAGTGCATCGGGCACCGTCATGCCCGCCGAAGCCGAGACTCGCGCCTGGTCCGCAGCGGCGGCAATTACGGTGAGCATGGTTCCCTCGACCGGCTCTCCCACCCCGCCGTAAGAGCGTTCGGTGGCGGCGGTGAGGGCTTTGGCCAGATCTGCCGGGCCAAAGCTGGTCAGGCCGTCGAAACCTTCGGAGATGCCCCTGAAGAACTGAGAGAGGATGACGCCGCTGTTGCCTCTTGCCTCCATTAGGGCCCGTCTGGCCATTGCCCGGGCCACGTCTCCGACGCCCCCCTCGGGGCCTGTGCTGGCCTGTTCGCGCGCGGCGGCTGCGACCGCTCGCATGGTCAGGGACATGTTCGTGCCGGTGTCACCGTCCGGCACGGGGAACACATTCAGGGCGTTGACGATGTGGGAATGGGACTCAAGCAGGTCACTGGCCGCACCGACCATGTCGGCGAGGCGTTGGCCATTTACCCGAGTTTCCGGGACTCGAATTCCCGGGGGCGAGTTGTCCGTGTGCTGCGAGCCCGGGCCAGCTTCGGCCGAGAGCGCTGCCTCGTGGCCGCTGGATGGGTTTTTTATGGGGGAATCGCTCATTGCCGACCGTTGTTCCCTATGGTATGTTTGTTAAGTTATTCACGAGCGTCCGCCTCGGCCCGCATGCCGGTTCACAGGCGAAAACGTCCATCTGAGTCCGCCCCCAATATGACTTGGCGGGCAACAAAAGGCAAACAATGGCTAGGTGCGAAATTTGCAGCAGGACCCGCATGTCGGGTAACAATGTGAGCCACTCCAAGCGGCACACCAAACGCCGCTGGGGCACGAACACGCACAAGGCAACCATCGAGATCGACGGCGAGCGCAAGCAGGTTAAGATCTGCACTCGATGCCTCAGGACTCAGTACAAGGTGGCCGCGCGGGCCTAGCCGAGACGGGCCGTCCCCGTCCGAACGCAAGCCGGCACTAGCAAATTGCCCATACTTCTCGTCGGGCTCAATCACACCACCGCCCCGGTGGAGGTTCGTGAGAAGGTTTCCTTCACCCGCGAACAGCTAGCTGAAGCCATCCCCAAACTGCGGGCCGAAGCTGGCGAAGGCGTCATTCTTTCGACCTGCAACCGCACCGAGGTTTACACCATTCCGGACGACCCTGAAGAGGGCTCGGTTCGAGTGGCAAAGTTCCTTGCTGGCAGCCTGAACGGCACCGGTGGCGGGGTAGTTCACGAAGCTGTCCTGGCCCCCTACCTGTACAACGAGCATGGCCTCGACGCCGCTCGCCACCTGTTCAGGGTTTCGTCCGGGCTGGACTCGATGATCCTGGGCGAAAGCCAGATACTGGGGCAGGTCCGTACTGCCATGACGACGGCCGCCGCGATCGAACCGTTGTCTGCGGACGTCTCCCGGCTGTTCCACTCCGCCATTCGCTCTGGTAGAAGGGCGCGTGACGAAACGGACATAGGTAAAAACGCCCTCACGGTGAGCTACACAGGCGTTAAGCTCGTGCAGCGAACCCTGGGAGATCTCAGTGGGTTGAGCGTCCTCCTCGTCGGGGCTGGTGAGGCCGGTCGACTGGTCGCGGACGCCCTGGTGTCATCGGGGGTTGGACGAATTACGGTTGCCAACCGGACGGCGGCCAGGGCAAATGAGATGGCCGTCGATCTCGACGCCGAGGCCGTGTCGTTTAAGGACATAGCCGGTGCCATTGAGACCTCCGACGTGGTGATCACCGCGGTTGACCACGACGAGCACGTACTGTCTGTTCAAGACGTTACCGCCGCGATGAAAAGTCGCGAGCGCTCCCTGTTCATTCTCGACCTCGGCGTACCTCGCAATATTGACCCGCTGGCCGCGAGTCTCGACGGCGTTATTCTGCACAATATCGACGACCTCGCACTGGTCGCACAGGAAAACCTCAATGGCCGCCAGGCGGCAGTGGTGAACGCAGAACAGGTGGTTGAAGACGAACTCGGCAGGTTCGCCAACTGGTGGGACTCGCGAGAGGCCGCCTCGGTAATTAAAGACGTACGAGAGATGGCTGAGACCACTCGCATGCGAGAACTGGACAAGGCCCTGAAATTAATGCCTGGTTTGACTGACGAGCAGCAGGCCAACATTGAGGCGATGTCCCGGTCGCTGGTGGCAAAGCTGTTACACCAGCCCACGGTGCGGCTGAAAGACCCGGCGGGCCGCCCTTATTTGCAGGCGATCAAAGACCTGTTCGGTCTCTGATTAGCCTCGTCGTTCACCCCACCTGAAGGCCCCCACCGGGGCCTTTACTTATTTAACCCGCCAGCGGGCGCTAGCCCACCAACAGGTTCAGGGCCGAACCCGCCTTGAACCACTCTATCTGCGGCCCGCCCAGGGAGTGATTCAGCACGATCTCCTCGGTGGTCCCATCGTCGTGGTGCAAGACGCACTGCACCGACTTGCCGGGGGCCAGCCCGGACAGGTCCAGCAAGCTGATTCTGTCGGTCTCCCGCACTTTGTCGTAGTCGGCGGTATCGGCGAACGTCAGCGGCAACAACCCCTGCTTTTTCAGGTTCGACTCGTGGATTCGGGCGAAGCCCCGCGCGATTACGGCCGCCCCACCCAAAAGCCTGGGTGATAGCGCAGCGTGCTCGCGGGAGCTGCCTTCGCCGTAGTTGTAGTCGCCGACGACAACCCACCTGAGCCCGGCGGCCTTGTAGGCCCTGGCGACCTGAGAAACCGACTTACCCGACTCGCCATTAAGCTGATTCAGAGTGGTGCCAGCGGCGCCGGTGTGGGCGTTGATCGCACCCATGAACATGTTGTCGGAGAACTTTTCCAAGTGCCCCCTGAACCGTAACCAGGGGCCCGCAGGCGATATGTGGTCGGTCGTCGTTTTCCCCTGCGTTTTCAAGAGGACCGGCAGCTGGACATAGTCCTCGCCATCCCAGCGCTCCCAGGGCGTGAGGACCTGCAACCGCTCGCTGTCCGGATTTACCGATATGTCTATGCCAGACCCGTCTGTCGGTGGGGAGACGTAGTACTCCTGCCCACGAGTGAAGTTGGCTGACGGAACCTCCGGCGCGGGCTTGGGCGGCTCCAGCATGAACTTTTCGCCGTCTGCGCCGTCGAGTTTATCGGTGAGCGGATTAAAGCTCAGGCGGCCAGCCAGGGTGAGCGCCACGACGATTTCCGGGCTGGCGATGAAGTTCATCGTCTCAGAGCGGGCGTCGTTGCGCCGGGGGA
>CAUZIR010000075.1:0-7464 GCA_963579815.1 Dehalococcoidia bacterium | reverse complement strand
GGACAAAAAACCGGTCGCCATAGGCGGCCTGATACAAGAGGCGTGCGACCTGCTTGCGCCGGAGGCGTTGCGTAAAAACCAGGCCATCGAAATCGACATTGGCAAAGAACTGCCCAAACTCGACGCCGACGGAGACAGACTTAAGCAAGTGATAATCAACCTGGTGTCGAACGCGCTCAAGTTCGGTTACCCGGAAGCGACGGTTAATGTGACTGCATTAGCCGACGAATTCACCGTCAGCGTGCAAGTGAGTGACAAGGGAATGGGGATGGCCGAGGAGGAGCAGGCCAAGCTCTTCGAGCCGTATTTCCGCACCGAGCAAGATCGCCAGCGCTTCCCCGGTCTCGGTCTGGCCGTATCCAAGCAGATCGTCGAGGCCGACGGCGGTCATATCGCCGTCGAGAGCGCCCTGGGCATGGGGAGCACGTTTACAGCAGTACTGCCTCTGCAGGGGCGTATGCTGAAAAACAGAAAGACTGTTGAGCGAGCGTCGCAGAAAACCGACCAGCAGACCCGGCCGAACTAAGTGGCCTACCGGCTCATTGGGCCGTCACGCCGCCGTCCACCATTAGCTCCCCTCCGGTCATATACGACGAGTCGTCGGAGGCCAGGAACAGTATAGTGGCGGCTACCTCCTCGGCCCTTCCCAGGCGACCCATGGGTATGCGCGCCGGACGAGGGTCGGCGGCACCTTCCCCCGTTGCCTCGACCATGACATCCTGGGCCATCGGCGTATCACACCAACCGGGGTGCACAGAGTTTGCCCTTATCCCGTCGCTGGCGTACTCGATGGCGGTTGCCTTGGTGAAAATGCGAGTCGCGCCCTTGCCTGCCGAGTAAGCGGTGCCATACGCGCCTCCAATGTGCGAGACCATGGAGGCGACGTTCACAATCACTCCTCCTCCGTTCTTGCGCATGGCCAGGATGGCGTGTTTGGTGCCCAGAAAGACGCTCTTGGCGTGCACGTCCATTTGCTCGTTGAAAACACTTAGTGGCAGCTTGTCCACAGTGTGGACATGGGTGGTCCCTGCCGAGTTGACCAGCACGTCGAGCCGCCCGAATCGCTGCACCGTGGCCGCAATGGCTGCCTCCCACTGAGCCTCGCTGGTGACATTCAGGACCGCCGAGTCCGCTGTGCCGCCCTCTTCAGCAATACGTCTTACTGTGGCTACGACACCGTCGCCGTCCATGTCCGTGACCATAACGTGGGCGCCCTCTCGGGCGAATAGTCGGGCGGTCGCTCCTCCAAAACCCATGGGCATGTCCGCCCCGCGCGCCGCGCCGGTGACGAGCACGACCTTGCCGGCGAGCCTGCCTTCAGACGCGCTATTGGACGCGAGTTTAAGAGCCACTGTTGCGCACTGAGGCCGCCAGGCCCGAGAGGCCATCGACCTCAATTCTGGCACTTCCGCCCACCTCGTCGGCCACGCTGCCCGTCCGGTTCAGCCAGGCTGCGGCGAAGCCAAAGTTGGATGCCCCGGCGATGTCCCACGAATTCGCCGAGACGAACCCGATTCTATCGAGGGGCAGTTCCAGGCGATCGGCGGCCAGCCTGTAGACCTTCGGGTCCGGTTTGAAGACACCGACCTCGTCGACGCTCATGATGGCTTCGAAGTGGGGCAGCAGCCCGCTATTGGCCAACACTCCGTCGAGCATGCCCGGCGTGCCGTTGGAAAGTACTAGAAGCCGACGGCCGGAATCGGACAGGTCTTGCAGCGCCTGTTTCACGTCCATGAATGGAGCGAGATGGAGGTAGGCGTCCAGCAGTGAACGCTCGCCGTCTTTGTCGCAGCCAAGCCCAAGGGATCGAAACGAGAATATCAGCGCCCTGCGGGTGACTTCGCGAAAGTTGAGATACTCGCCCATCGAGTTGAGCAGCCATGTGTACTGGAGTTGTTTGGCCCGCCAGGCCTCGCAAATGTCGGTACCACGACCGGGAAACACCCGCTCGCACTCGGCCGATATGGATCCCGTGTCGACGAGCGTTCCGTAGACGTCGAACACCAGGGCATCCACCGCCAGACATTTCTTCACAGTTTTTTGCAGACTGGTCGGGCGAGCATAAGCGGCTAGGCCATGTGCGGCCGACCGCCCCCGTTCTCGTCGTACTTTGGGCCCGAGAAGACCCCAAGGTCTCTACCCTGGTGGACGTGGACGATCATCTCGTCCCGCACGATGCCTACCGAGTCGATCAACTCTTGGTCAATCGTGTCGATCAAGTCCTGTATTGAGTCGGTGGTCAGGCTCTCGGCCACGTTAACGGTAGCGTGAATAACGCCCTCGGCGAAGTGAATGTCCACGCGTCCCACACCCACGTCGTCTTCGACGATTGTGTAGCACTCTGAGAAGGGGGTACGCACCTCGCGTTCAAAGTAAAAGTTGGGCATTTTGACTAGCTTTCCCTAATTTGGCCTGAGCCCAGGCCCACCCACTTATAGGACGTCAGCTCCGCAAGCCCCATGGGGCCTCTTGCGTGAATCTTATTGGTGCTGATGGCAACCTCTGCACCCAGGCCGAATTCGCCACCGTCGTTAAGCCTGGTGCTTACGTTGACGAAAACGGCGGCAGCGTCCACTTCGTCGGTGAACCTGGTCGCTGCGGCGTAGTCCCCTGTCACGATGGCTTCCGAGTGGCCGGACCCGTACGTCGCTATGTGCGACAGGGCCTCGTCCAGCGAATCGACCACCTTTACGGAGGCGACGAGGGCCAGGAACTCCTGGCCGAAGTCCTCCTCGTTCGCTCGGGAGATGAGATCCGAGCCGTTCTCTCCGATGATACTCAGGGCGCGGGAATCGCAGCGAAGCTGCACCCCGGCCGCGGCCATCGACGCGGCCATTTGGGGCAGGAAAGCGCGGGCGACACCGGAGTGGACCAGCACCGTGTCCAGGGCGTTACACACCGACGGTCGCTGCACCTTGGCGTTATGGGTGATCGAAATCGCCATGTCCAGGTCGGCAGCGCTGTCCACGTACGTGTGGCACACGCCGATGCCCCCGATTATAGCGGGCATGGTAGCTTCGTTGGCCACTCGCATTACCAACTCGGCACCGCCGCGGGGAATTAGCAGGTCGATATAATCGCGCATTTGCAGCATTCCATCGACCACAGATCTGTCGGTGGACTCGATGAGCTGAACAGCGTCATTTGGCAGGCCCGAGTCTTTGAGGCAGTCCCGAATAACCTCGGCCAGCGCCTTGTTGGTCTCGATGGACTCCTTACCGCCCCGGAGAATGACCGCGTTGCCGGACTTCAGGCACAGGGCCGATATGTCTGCCGTTACGTTGGGCCGACTCTCATAAATCACGCCAATTACGCCCAACGGCACTCGAAGGCGCGCCAGCCTCACCCCGTTGGGCAACACTCGCGATTCGATTGCCTGGCCCACCGGACTGGCCAGCCCGGCAACAGCTCGGACCCCGTCGGCAACACCTGTTAAACGGCCCTCGTCGAGTACGAGCCGGTCCACTATGTGGTCGCCGAGTCCGGTTTCCCGTGCCCGATCGACGTCTTTGGTGTTGGCTTCGCCTATTGCTAGTCCACGTTGCACTAGGGCGTCTGCAATCAGCCGGAGCGCTCTGTCTATGCGGGAAGGCTCCGCTCGGGCGAGTTCCCGCGAGGCTGCTCGGGCGCGCTCGCCGATGTTTTGTAGGTTTACGTCAGTCATTTGCTAGGCCCTGGGCAGAGTGGCCGGATGCCACCATCTAGTATCGTCGAAATTGCTATCCCGCCGCAGCTTGACCTAATCAGAGCTTAACCTCGTTAAAGAGTTACCCTTTCAAAGCCTAACGAGATTGCTGCGGTGGATCACCTCTTCACCGTACTCGTGCCCAAGCACCTCGGCTATGCGGCTCGACCTGACACCTTTGATGCGGTCAATGTCGATTGAGTCGTAATTGGCTATCCCCGTCGCTATGCCGTCACCGGACGAGGTGAGCACGGTGACAACGTCGCCCCTGTTAAAATGCCCTCGCACGCCTGTAATGCCGGCGGGAAGCAGGCTCCTTTTGCCTGTGGTCAGGGCCGTGACGGCCCCTTCGTCCACGACCACCTCGCCCCTGGCCCCGACGTCGCTGAGCATCCATCTCTTGCGACTCTCCATATGGCTGCCGGTGGCGGCGAAGTACGTTCCCACCCGTTCGCCGTGGGCTAAGCGGACAAGTACGTCGGGCTCCAGCCCGCTAGCCATCACGGCGGCAGTACCGGAGGCGGTCACCAGTTTGGCCGCCTGCAGCTTTGCAGCCATGCCGCCGTAGCCGACCGCGACGCCACCAGCGGCAAACGACTCACCGCCCATTGCAAGAATGTCGTCGTCAATGGCCGTAACTTCCGGGATGGGTTCGGCCGAAGGGTCGATGTGTGGGTCGGTGGTATATAGGCCGTTCAGTTCGCCCAAAATCACCAGCAGATCGGCATCGACAAGGTTCGCCACCAATGCCGAGAGCGTGTCATTATCACCGATGGCGCGCTCGGAAAGCTGCTCCACATTGACAACGTCGTTCTCGTTCACTATCGGCACGACGCCGATTTCGAGCAACTTCAGCAACGTATTGCGCACGTTCAAGTAGGCGAGCCGCCCTTCAAGATCGTGGCCCGTTAGTAACGCCTGGGCCACTCGCACGTCGTGACCTCCGAAGGCCTGCTCGTAGCGGTGCATCAGTAGCCCCTGACCGACCGCGGCCAGGACCTGCTTGATGGGTACGTTGAGGCCCTTTTCCGGTACGGCGACCGCGGTTCGACCAGCCGCCGTTGCGCCGGACGAAACCAGCACCACTTCCATGCCTTCGGCGTGCAGCGACGCGATCTGAGAGGCGAGAGAGTCGATAACCGAGTCGCTGACCCGGTCGCCGCCATGCGTCAGCAGGGCACTGCCCGCCTTGACCACGACCCGGCGGTAAATGGGTTTCGCCGCCCGCCCGCTACCAGTCCGGCTCAAAGTCGTCGGCATCGTTGTTGGTGAGCCGCTGCTGGCCAGTCCCGTCGGCGTTCATGACAACGATCTCGCTATCGTCGTCCAAGTGAGACACGAACGCGATGCGCTTGGAGTCGGGCGACCAGACGGGTTGTTCGTCTCGAAGAGTGTTAGCAGTTAGGCGAATAGAGTCCGAACCGTCCGGCTTGACGGTGTAAATCTCGGCGTTGCCATCAAACTCTGAGACGAAGGCGATGCGGCGTCCGTCTGGCGACCAGGCTATGTCCGACTCCCGGGTCTCGTTATTGGTCAGCCGCTTAATTTCCTTGCCATCGGCGTTCATGACGTATAGCTCAGGGTTGCCATCCCGCATGGAGATGAACGCGATCTTCTTAGAGTCCGGGGACCACACCGGGTTTATGTCGTTCTCGGAAGTCAGTCGCTCTTCATTCACCCCGTTCGGGTTGCGCTTGTAGATGCCGACGGCTTCTCCCGAGTGGACGGCGAACAGCAGGTCCTTGCCGTCCGGTGACCAGGGGCCGACCTCGTCAGTTTCCACGGCAGTCAACCGGGCGGGCCGATCGTCCTCCAGTTCGGTGGTGAAGACCGTGCCCTTGCCGTCTTCTTCGGTCAGGTAGGCGATACGAGAGCCGTCCGGCGACCAGTGGTGATCGCGCTGCGAACCTTCGCCCTGGCTCACCCGGATGCGGTCCTTGGTTTCGCCCGTCAACTGTATGGTCTCGACCATGGTGCGGCCATCCTGCTCCGAGATGAAGGCGATGGCGGCCTTATCGGGAGACAGCTTGGCGCGATATTCGTCCCGCGACGAGAAAGTCAGATTGACCTCTTCACCACTCGTCAGGTCTATGGAATAGATGTCCCGGTTGCCATCCCTATCGGAAGTAAACACCAGTCCCGGCTCCTGCGTGCTGCACGCAGCGAGCAAGACGAACGCCGAGAGCAAGCCGACAACAAGATAGCCGCGTCGCATCGATTGCACGCGGATGTGCGTTAGATGAAGGGGGGCGAGGCAATAGAAAGAGGAGGAGATGCTCATACAACCAGAAAGCCTGATAGACGTATCCTAGAGTTGGAGTCATGGTCGGACAAGGGTTTTAGAACCGTTTTTAAGACAAAGTCCGAAAAATCCAGACCCGCTTTCGGTGGCCCACGCGATGTTCTTGCCAAGTTTTAGGTGATGGTACTGGCGATTGACACTCAGAGTGCCTCTTACTATGATTCAGGCGAAACCGGATCAGCGGAACGGCCGAGTCATCAACCATCAGCGCCTTCGTGCGCCAGTTCCCCGGTAGCACGGACCCGGTAACCGCCCAGGAGGTTTTCATCCTCAGTTGGGACGAGCCCTGATCCCGACCCCGGGTTGGGAGTTAGCTACCAGCCTATGGCGTAACAGGCCCGCCTGGGGTCTGCCCCGGCGCTCATGACGCCGGTGACCGTGTCGCGTCTGGTGATGGTAGCTCCCATACCGCACACCGTCGCCCGCACCACCTTGTGGCCCATCACCTTCAGGTCGTAGACCGTGTCCTGTGACACGCCGTCCTCGGCCGAGAGTTGCCCCGGCAGGTAGACGTGGGGGTAAAACGAGTTTGGCACACTGTCCGTGGCGAATCGAGCGGCCTCAATCGCTTCCTGCGGGTTCATGCCGAACACGAACGTGTTGAGTATTAGCTGCAGGTTCGCCTGAGCCTGGTGGTCGCCACCCGGGCAGCCGAACGTCATGACCGGCACCCCGTCCTTCGTTGCAAGGTAGTTAACCAGGGTCGTCCGGGGCCTCTTCCCCGGTGCCAGCGCATTGGGGTGCCCCTCCTCGAAATTGAACATCTCGATACGTGTGCTAAGTGCGAACCCAACCTCTGGGAAGAACACCGACTTTGCAAACGAGCCGCCCGACGGCGTCGAGCAGGCCATGTTTCCTTCGGCGTCCTGCACGGCTATGTGCGTGGTCCCGTCTGTGGCGCTGTGCCCATGCTCTCTCTGGTCGGGACCTGCCGGGCCATCTGAACCGGCGTTTGCGGGTAGCTCGGGGCCACCTAGTCCCGGTGCGGGGGTGTTTGGGTGCGGAAAATTCAGATCGACTAGGACCGCGCGCTCGGCCGCATACCCTTTCGAGAGCAATCGTTCCACGGGAATGTCGGAGAAATCTGGGTCGCCGTAGTACGCTTCCCGGTCTGCCAGCGTCAGCTTCAGCGCCTCCACCACCGTGTGGATGTACTGGGGTGAGTTGTGGCCCATGGCCGCGAGGTCGAAGCGCTCCAGTATGTTCAGTGTTTGCAACAACACAGCGCCCTGGGTCCATGTTCCCTGAGCGTGGATCTCGTGCCCGGCGAACGTTGTGCTAAGAGGCGTCTCGGTGCTGGATGAGTACGCGGACAGGTCATCTTTCGAAAGCACTCCGCCTGAAGCGTTGACGCACTCGATGATGCGATCGGCCACGGCGCCCCTGTAGAACACGTCGCGTCCTGCCGCCAGTCGAGCCGAGCGGTCCCCGGTGGCCGCCTGTTCCGCCTCTGCCATCGCTCTCAGCACGGCACCCA
>CAUZIR010000074.1:0-7527 GCA_963579815.1 Dehalococcoidia bacterium | reverse complement strand
GAGCCGTCGCCGAGTATCGCCACCACCGGCTTGTCGGGGTTGGCCAGCTTGGCACCCATGCCGCCGCCGATGCCCCAGCCGATGGCTCCGCCGCGCTCGCCGAACACCTGGCCCGGCCGGTTGAACTCGATCGCCCCCTGAACGGCCGCACGAGTAGTGACGGCGTCGTCCACAATGATCGTGTCGTCTGGAATCGCCGCCGCAACCTCGGCCATCATGCGCTCCGCCGACATGGGCGAGATGTCCCAGCGCTCTTTAATGCGGACCTCCCAGTCGGCCCTGGCGCTCGCAGTCTCACCAGCAACGGTCTCAGATCGACCCTTCGCCGCTTCTTGCGCCGACCCGCTCATCGCGCTGTCGAGGGCGTCGGCAAGCTGTGTGAGTCCAACCTTGGGGTCGGCGATTATGCCCACGTCGGTGGGCTCGCTCTTGCCGACCTCAACGGGCGACGCGTCCATGTGGATGACTTTCGTACCCGGTGCGAACGAACTGGCTCCCTCGTCCGGGAAGAAGAAGTAGCCGGAGAAGGTGTTACCGACCGCGATAACGGCGTCGGCGTCAGCGAGAGCCTCTTTACCTGTTGGAAAGCCCCAGAGCAGGGGGCCCTTGTACAGCGGGTGGCGAGAGGGGAAGTTCATTTCCGAATACAGCGTGGAGTAGACGGGCGCGCCCAGGGCCTCGGCCAGGCGCACGGCTTCTGCGGACGCGCCGGACTGGGCGACGCGGTCACCCACCAGCATGATGGGGTTCTTGGCGTTCGCCAGTATGTCGGCGGCCTCTTTAATGGCGTCGGCGTCCGGGCCCATGCGGAAATACCCCTTCGAGTTGGGGACTATTTCCATGTCGGCCACTCCGTCGAGAGCGTTGGCCGAAAACGCTATGAACGTGGGGCCGGTCGGAGGCGTGCGTGCCTCGTTAAAGGCTCGCCTGATGGCAGCGGGAATCTGCTCCGGGTGCGTCAGCTCAGCGCTCCACTTGGTGAAGGTCTTAACCATGTCTGCCAGGGGGGTGCGCCCCTCGATGAGCTTGCGCATGTCCTTGTTGCCCGCCGTTAGCACCAGCGGCGTGCCACCGGCGGCGGCGTTGTGCAACAGGCTAATGCCGTTGGCCAGGCCGGTCTCAATGTGCAGGTTTACGAACGAGGGCTTGCCGGTGGCGCGGGCGTAGGCGTCGGCCGCGCCCATGGCGGCTCCTTCCTGCGTGGCCAGGACATAGTGAATGTCCGGGTAGTCCTCCAGCGCATCCATGATGGCCCCTTCAGACGTGCCGGGGTTGCCGAAAATGTACTCCACGCCCTCGGCCCGGAGCATCTCCAGTAGCGCCTTTTTGCCTGTCATCCTTGTCATCAGTTAAGTCTCCTCATCTATGCCTTCGCCAGCAGATCTGGTGCCAGCAGTTCTAAATTTTTGCTAACAGATCATCCAGAGCTTTGGCCCTGAATTCGTGCAGATCGTCTGCGTCTTTTATCAGCGCCCCCAGGGTGCTCTCGACCGCCACTCGGTCGATCTTGTCATAGTTCATGATGATCATTGTCCGTGCCCAGTCCAGGGTCTCGGACACGCCCGGCAGTTTGTCCAAATCCAGGCCGCGCACCTCTTCAACGAACCGCACCACCTGGCTGGCCAGCTTTTCTTCTATGTCCGGCACTTTGGCCCGCACAATGCGCAGCTCTTTTTCAAAGTCCGGAAAGTCTATCCACAGGTAGAGGCACCTGCGCCGCAGGGCGTCGGATAGCTCACGGGTTCGATTGGATGTCAGGATAACGAGCGGCGGATGCGTTGCTCTGATTGTTCCGAGCTCTGGGATTGTTACTTGATACTCAGACAATATCTCCAGCAAGAACGCCTCGAACTCCTCGTCCGCGCGGTCGATCTCGTCGATCAGCAGCACGGGGGCCTTGTCGGGCTCGGTGATCGCCGCCAGCAAGGGGCGTTCGAGCAGGAATTCGCGGCTGAATATCTCGCGTTCCCGTTCGGCAGTCGACCGGCCGCTGCCCTCGTCCAGCTTTATGTGCAGTAGCTGGCGCGGGTAGTTCCACTCGTACAACGCGGTGTTGACGTCCAGGCCTTCGTAGCACTGCAGGCGAATTAGCCGGGTGTCGAGCAGCCCGGCCATGACCCTGGCAATTTCGGTCTTACCAACGCCAGCCCTGCCCTCTATTAGCAACGGGCGGCCAAGCTCACGGGCCATGTGAATGGCAGTGCCGATAGACGGGTCGGCAATGTACTCGGCCGACTCCAGTCGGTCGAGTATTTCCCTTACCGGGTCGGGCCGAGCCCCTTCTTGCCGAATAGAATCAGGGCTATTGGCACTCACGGGGTCTCGGCTGAGACCGGCGCGCTCAGGCCTGTGCGTCCCGCATGACGCGCCAGACGTTCTCCGGCTTCGCAGGCATGTCCAGGTGCTTAACGCCGAGGTGTGCCAGCGCATCGACGACGGCGTTTATGACCGCGGGCGAACCGGCAATTGTGGCCGTCTCACCGGCGCCCTTTACGCCCATCGGGTTGGCGGGCGTCGGGGTAATGGTCTGGTCCACTTCGTACATCGGCAGGTCTTCGGCCGAAGGCACGGCGTAGTCCATCATCGTGCCGGTCAGTAGCTGACCGTCGTCGTCGTAGATGGCCTCTTCTTGCAACGCCTGGCCCAGGCCCTGGGCGGCACCGCCGTGAACCATGCCATCGACGATCATCGGGTTGATGATGTTGCCCACGTCGTCTACGGCTATGTACCGAAGCGGTGTGACCGCGCCGGTGTCCGGGTCCACCTCGATAATGGCTATGTGGGTGCCGAAGGGCCAGGTGAAGTTGCTGGGGTCGAAGAAGCTGGTCTCTTCCAGGCCAGGCTCCATGCCCTCGGGCAGTTCCCCGGCGTACACATGAGCCGCCAGGGCTATGTCCCCGAAGGTCTTGGACTCGCCAGGTGCGCCCTTAACGAACAGCTTGCCGTCTTCGTAAACAATGTCCTCTGGCGCTGCTTCCAGCAGGTGCGCGGCCAGTTTTTTCGCCTTGTTTTTAATCTTGGTAACGGCCGCGTCGATGGCTCCCCCACCAACTGAGGCGCTTCGGCTGCCAAAGGTTCCGGTGCCGAACTGGACCTGGTCGGTATCGCCGTGGACTACTTCGACGTTTTCCATCGGAACGCCGAGTTCACCGGCGACCATCTGCGCGAAGGCCGTCTCGTGTCCCTGCCCGGAGCTGCAAGCGCCGGTAAAAACGCGAATGGTTCCGGTCGGGTTCACCCGCACGGTCGCGCTCTCCCACAGCCCGGCGCGAGCACCCAGGGTGACCGCTACGGACGACGGGGCCGCGCCAGATATCTCCACGTAAGTTGAGATGCCCAGGCCCAGCAATCGCCCCTCGGCGCGAGCAGCGGCCTGCTCCTTGCGGAAGTCTTCGTAACCAACAATCTCCAGGGCTTTGTCGAACGCCCCTTCATAGTTGCCGCTGTCGTAGGAGACTCCGGTGGCGGCCTCGTATCCGTCGGCGAACGGGGGAATGAGGTTCTTGCGTCGAACGGTCGCCGGGTCCATACCAATTTCGGCGGCGAACATGTCCACCAGCCGCTCAATTATGTAGACGGCTTCTGGCCGACCTGCGCCTCTGTAGGCGTCGACCGGAGTCGTATTGGTAAAAACGGCAGTGACCCTGCACCGCAGGTTCCTAAGTTCGTACTGGCCGCCCATCATCAGTCCGTAGAGCAGCGTCGGGATGAGCGGTGCGAACGTGGAAAGGTAAGCGCCCATATTGGCCGTTGTATCAACCGCCAGGGCTTTGATCGTCCCGTCTCGATTGCCCGCAATGGTGCCGGTGCTGACGTGGTCGCGTCCGTGCGTGGTGGCCATGTAGGCCTCCTGGCGAGACTCGATCCACTTAATCGGACGCCGGACTCGCTTGGCCACAACCGCGGCGATGACCTCTTCGGCGTACATGTAGAGCTTGGAACCGAACGCTCCGCCCACGTCCGGGGCGATGATCCGAATCAGGTGCTCGGGGTGGTTGATCGTCAGGGCCAAGAGCAGCCGCACGAGATGAGGAATCTGGGTAGAGGTCCACATCGTCAGCTGGTTGGTGCCGTGGTTGTAGTCGCAGACGATGCCGCGCGTCTCCATGGCGTTGGGGACGAGCCGCTGGTTGATCATCCTCTGCTCGACGACGACATCGGCGTCTTTGATCGCGCCGTCCACGTCACCGCCGCCGACCTCCCACTCAAACGCAATGTTGTTGGGGGCGTCGTGATGAATCTGGGCCGACCCGGGCTTCGTCGCCTCGCCGGTCTTTACCGCCACGGGCAGGGTTTCGTAGTCCACGTCTACCAGGCGAGCGGCGTCTATGGCCGCCTCGGCGCTATCCGCCACGACGGCCGCGACTATGTCGCCGACGAAACGCACCGTGTCGATAGCTATAGGAGGGTGGGCAACCTCTTTAGTGTCGGGAACTACCCAGCCGCAGGGCACAGTGCCCTGCTCGTCTTTGAGCTGCGCACCGGTGAACACGCCGACTACCCCTTCGAATGCCTCTGCTGCCGACGCATCGATACTGGTGATCTTCGCGTGAGCGAATGGGCTACGCACAAGCTGCATGTAGTGCATACCTACCAGCTTTACGTCGTCCACGTACTTGCCGACCCCTCGCAACAGGCGCGCGTCTTCGCGCCTTTTTACACGGGAACCAAATAGGGAAGTAGTCATCGAGTCCTCCTCATATAGCCGCCTTGGGCTCCGCCAAAAGCCCGGTCACGACCCCGGTTAAACAGGGCCATTTCGCGCTGGTACTCTATCCCACCAACAGTGGTCAAAACAAGCGGCCACACAGTACCGCTAGATATCGCCGAACATCGCCAGACATCGGTAAGTTCGGCGTCGTGGGTTCCTTATAGCAGGGCGTATATCGATTCCATGTCCAGCGCCGCCCGGAAGTGGTTGGCCATAATTTGGCGACGCAGGTCGGCGTTGTGAAACAGGCCGTGCAGGTAAGTGCCCACCACCCAACCGTCCTCACCAGCCGCACCTTCTTCGTGCCCGGAGAGTTCGAACAGGGGCGCAAGCGCCTGAAGCTCACCGGGCACGGGCGACAACGAAGAGCCCATGTGAATCTCGTAGCCGGAAACGGCCATACCGGTCGCGTTGGCAAACAGTCTCTGGGAGCCAAGCGCTCGACCGTTCACCAATCGGGTCTCTTTTGACGACTCGAACGTGGTAACCACAGGGAGCAGGCCCAGCCCCACCGTGTCGCCCGACCGCGACTCAACGTAATCGGGGTCGAGGATGCGCTCGCCCAGCATCTGGAACCCGCCGCAGATGCCCAGCACCGCCGTGCCAGAGGCGGCGAGGCCAGCGACGGCGTCGGCCAGACCGCTGTCGCGCAGGTAATGCAGGTCGGCCACGGTAGTCTTGGTGCCGGGTAAAACGACGAGGTCCGGCCGACCGAGTTCTTGCACTCGTCGAACGTAGCGCAGGCCGACGCCTGGCTCTCGTTTGAGCGGGTCGAAGTCGTCGAAATTGGCAATGTGGGGCAGCACGACAACGGCCACGTCCACGACCTCTTCACTGTTGAGTGTAGGCTGGCCGGACGGCGAGTCTTCCTCTGCTATTTGCAGGCCACGCACGTACGGCACCACGCCCAACACCGGCTTACCTGTTAGCTCTTCCAGTGTCACGAGGCCGGGCTTAAGCACCTCAACGTCGCCCCGGAACTTGTTGATGACCATGCCAGCCACCAGCACCCGTTCTTGTGGGGCGATCAATTCGAGCGTCCCGTAAAGCTGGGCGAACACGCCGCCCTTGTCTATGTCGCCCACCAGCAACACAGGAGCTTCGGCGTGCAGTGCCACCTCCATGTTGACGATGTCGCCCTACCGTAGGTTGATCTCCGCCAGACTGCCCGCGCCCTCGATGACCACCACGTCGAACTCGGAGCGTAGACGACCGAGAGCCGTGGTCACCGCCTCCCACATGTCGGCCCGCCGGGAGTTGAAGTGGAATGCCTCGATGTGGCTCGCAGGCCGTCCCATGAGCACCAGTTGGGAGCGATAATCGGCCTCTGGTTTGAGCAGGATGGGGTTCATGTCGACCGAGGGCACAACACCCGCAGCCTCGGCCTGCACAAGCGTTGACCGGCCAATCTCGTGGCCTCCCGGCGTTACACCGGGATTCAGCGACATGTTCTGTGCCTTGAATGGCGCAACCGAGTGGCCGTCCTGCCTCAGCATGCGTCACAGGGCGGCGACCAGCAGGCTTTTGTCCACCGACGACCCCGTGCCCTGCACCATCAGGACCCCGGAAATAGGGCTCTCCGCCGGGCTCTAGGACTCTTCGCGTTACCGCTCATCGCTTACGGTGCCGAAGACGCATGGGTTTGACGGTGTTTTTCCTGCGGCCCTGGGCAGCACGACCGGAGCGCCGGTTTGGGGGTGGTGGGCGATCACCACGTCGGCCCCGTAGACCGCGGCTACGTTCGCCGCTGTCAGTACCTCGTCGGGCGGGCCTTGCGTGCGCACCTTCCCCTTGTGCATGAGAACCAGCCGGTCGCACCACTGCGCCGCCAGTGTCAGGTCGTGCATGGCCACCAGCACCGTGTCGTCCCGCTCCCGGCACAGCCGTTGCAGCAGGGCCATTACCGTCGCCTGCGCAGCGAGGTCCAGGTTGGACGTCGGCTCGTCGAGCAACATCACCGGCGCTCGCTGCACCAAGGCCATCGCCACGAACACCCGCTGGCGCTCGCCGCCAGACAGCGTAGAAACCGGCCTGTGAGCCAGTTCGATAATGTCGGTGCTCTTCATCGCGTCAACGGCAATGGCCCGGTCCTGCTCGCCCTCAAACTCCAGCAAGCCAAGATGCGGGTTGCGGCCCATCATCACGAGATCGGCCGCCGTGAAGCCGACCGGTGCCACCGGGTCCTGCGGTACGGCGGCGACGCAGCGGGCACGCTCCCCCGGGCCCAGGCCCGACAGGTCCGCTCCGTCCACGTCGACGCGGCCCGCCGCCGGTTTCAGCGAGCCGATTACCAGTTTGAACAGCGTCGTCTTACCGCAGCCGTTGGGCCCCAGCACGCCAACCAGTTCACCGGGCTTAGCGGCGAGCGAAACGCCCCGCAGTACCGGCTCATCGCCGTAAGCAAAGTGCAGCCCGTCCAGCGCTAGCCGGGCAGAAGTCGCCACGGCAGGGCTCGTCATCTAGCCTTCCTCGTCAGCAAAAACAAGAAGAAGGGCGCTCCGGCAAACGCTGTGATTATGCCCACCGGCAGTTCGGCCGGGCTCGCCAGCGTTCTTGCCCCCAAGTCCGCCAATATGAGAAACCCGGCACCAACCAGGGCCGACATGGGCAGCAAGAAGCGGTGGTCCGCCCCCCAAATCCGCCTGACCACGTGAGGGGCGACCAGGCCCACAAAGCCGATGACGCCGCTAAACGCGACCGCGGCAGCGGTAAGGAGCGATGCGACGCCCAGCAGGACAATCTTGGTGCGTTCGACGTTCACCCCTGCCGCACGGGCGTGGTCGTCGCCAAGCTGCATGACGTTCAGGACCCGAGCG
>CAUZIR010000073.1:0-7549 GCA_963579815.1 Dehalococcoidia bacterium | reverse complement strand
TTAGTAAATTTCGTGGGCACGCTCACGTTCATCCTTATGATCGCTATCGTCGGCAGATCGGTGCTGTCCTGGGTAAACCTCGGGAACGAACATCCGCTCGTGGTTATCGTCTACCGGACCACCGAACCCATATTGGGACCGATCCGCAGACTGCTCCCCAACACGGGCGCGCTCGACCTTTCGCCCCTCGCCGCCCTGGTCTGCCTCATACTCATTCGCTACATCGTCGGCAAGATTCCCGTTTGACCGCCCGGCTACGCTGACGACAGGCGCGACAGCGCGTTTGCCCGGTCGAGGCCGATCACCTCGACCACTTTGTCCCGGGATTTGTTTCCCTTTATGACGCTGACGTTGCGTTTGGGAACGCCCAGACGTTCAGCGATTAACGCTTCCACGGCCGTGTTGGCCTTTCCAGCTTCTGGCGCTTCCGTCACCAACACCCGTATCAGGCCGTCGGGGCGCACCTGCACCTCTCGACGCCCTGTCTTGGGCCGCACACGTATTTCCAGCGTCACTTTCAGCCGGTCGCTCAAGGCGTCCCCGGCCGAAGAGTGACCTCGCCTGCCACGACGGTTGTTGTCTGTCCGTCGGCCGTAATGAGCAAGTTCCCGGCCAGGTCGACTCCGGTGGCCCGGCCCGACACGGTTCGGTCTCCCCAGACCACGTCCACGTCACGGCCGATGGTGTCGAGGCGCTCGGCCCAGAGACCCGATAGGTCGGCGCCGGAGCGGATGTTTCCGTATAACTCGTCGAGCCTGGCTAAGACGGCGAGCAGCACGCCGGTGCGGTCTAGATTGGCTTCCGTTTGCTGGGCGAGTGAGGTCGCGATGTCTCGTATTTCCGGGTGATGGTCGGGCCGCAGGTTTACGTTCAGGCCGATGCCGATGACGGCAAATTCGAGGCCGCCGGTCGCTGACATGACACTCTCGACCAGGATGCCGGAGAGCTTCTTTCCCGACATTTGCACGTCGTTCGGCCACTTGATGACGGCCGGTCGCCCTGTCAGGGCCGTAGCGGTGTCCTGTACGGCCATGGTGGTTGCCATGTTGACGCCTCGGAGCTGGTCCGCATCGGGCCTCAGTACCACCGAGAACGTCAGGTCGAGGCCGGGGGTCGATACCCAGGTGCGGTCGAACCGGCCCCTGCCCTTGGTCTGCCTGTCGGCAACGACAACGAGTCCCTCGGCCGCGCCCTGTTTGGCTAGCTTGCGGGCTTCGTCCATGGTCGAGCCCAGTGTGTGTGCGTACTCGATAGTGCTGCCCACAACACCGGAGTGCAGTGCCGCAAGTCGGTCCAAGTCTAGGCTCGTGACTTCGTCGTTGGTCTCGTCGGTCATATGGGCTGAAACCTACGTCGGTTACCCTTTGGGCGCAAGGGGGGCAGCCGGACCGAGAATCAACGAGGCACCTCTACCAAGCAGGAGGATAGTTGCTTCTCGTCGTCATGGTCGCCGGGCTCTTCGGCGGCGTCGTCTCAGGAATTGCCGGGCTGGGTGCCGGTATAGCCGCCCTGCCCGTACTTCTGTACGGCCCCGAACTGGTCGGGCTGGACCCGCTGTCGGTGAAAGAGGTTACAGGCCTTACGGTCGTCCAGAGCCTTACCAGTGGGATTGTGAACCTGGCTCGACACCATGGGGCCGGTTACGTGCACAGGCCGTTGGTGGTGAGAATCGGATTCCCTGCTGGCGTAGCGGCGCTGACCGGCGCGCTCGTCTCCAGGCTGCTACCGGACGTTGCGCTGCTGGCCATGATGGCGGCGATGACCCTGGTCGCGTCGGTAGTCATGGTCTTCCCCGGCGTACTGGGGGCTCGCAAGAAGTCGGCACCGGAGGCCGAGTGGCAGGTAGCCGGAGCATCCCCCGCTTATGACAGGGGTTGGGCAACGGTAATGGGTGCGCTGGTCGGTGGGGCGGGCGGCATATCCGGCCTGCCCGGCGCGTTTTTGCTGGTGCCGCTGATGATCTATCGGCTGGGGATACCGACGAGAATAGCGATAGGCAACAACCTGGGAATAATGATGTTCGCGTCGGGAGCCGCGCTGGCGGGCAAGCTGGGTGGCAACCTCGTCCCCCTCTACCCGGCTCTGGTAATTACGGGCAGCGCAATGGCCGCCGCCCTGGTTGGGTACGAGATAAACCGTCGCCTGTCACCCCGTCACCTGCGGACGATCCTGGCGGTGCTGGTTGCGGCTACCGCTGTGCGGGTGCTCGTGGACGTGTTTGTTTAGGCCGCGTCGTCGATGTGGTGAGGCGAAGGGTCGGCGATCGCCTCCCGTCCCGGCGTGAGGTGTGACGCACGCAGCTTGACCAATGCCTGTTGCTCCAGTTGACGGATACGCTCACGCGTCACGCCCATGATTCGGCCTATCTCATCGAGGGTGCGGGCCCGCCCATCTTCCAGGCCGAAGCGCAGCTTGATGATCGTGGCCAGCCTGGTTGGCAAGCCGTCCACGGCGCGCATGACGTTCGCCCGGTGCAGACCCTCGACCGCCCTGTCGTCGACGGTGCCGGTGGTGCGGTCGGGGATGGAGTCGATGAGCGAATAATCGTCGTCTCCGCTGGGTGCCTCCAGCGATACGGGAAGCCTGCGATGCAAGCGTAGTTCCTGCACCATCTGTTCGGGCCACTCCAATTCGACTGCCAGCTCTTTCAACGTCGGTTGGCGGTCGTAACGTGATGTGAGTTCGCGCTCGGCTTTGGTCAGGCGCTGAACGCGCTCAACGACGTGCACGGGAAGGCGGATGGTGCGACCGAAGTCGGCTATGGACCGGGTCATCCCCTGCCGAATCCACCATGTGGCGTAGGTGCTGAATTTGAAGCCCCGGTGCGGATTGAAGCGTTCGACGGCCTTCATGAGGCCCAGGTTGCCTTCCTGTACCAGGTCGAGCAGAGGTAGGCCGAGCCCGATGTACTTGCGAGCAACGCTCACCACCAGCCGGAGATTGCAACGCACCAGCGTGTCGGCGGCGTCTTTCCCCTCGCACTCTGCGGAGGCCCACGCGTCCGAGGCCAGGCGCAGGCTCTCCGGTGAAAGGGTGGCGAACTGCGCCAGGTCGCCAGGGCCGTTTTCGCAGATTTCGAACTGCCTGATAACGGCGAGCGGCAGTAACCTGGCCCCGGCCGCCACCCTGGACAGGGCGGACGATTTATCGGCCTCGGGCACCCCGAGCACTTCGGGTAGTGAACGCCGCTCAGCCGGGGCCAGGCCCCGGTGCAAGAACTCCGCGACAGGTCGCTCGGTAAAAAGTACGGAGGCCGGTTCGTCTTCACACGGCTCGCCCAACACCTCATTCAGTTGTCGCAGGAGCGGCAGGTCTGGCGAGAAACTCGAATAGAGAAAGGCCGCCAGTTCGATTGGGTGAGGCTCGAACCCGTTGGCCGAGGTCAGATCTTCGTTGGCTTTCCGCAGGCGTACTCTCGCGCCGGCTCTGAGGCCCAGAGCCTCCTCCTCGGCCGCGATTGGCAACGGGTGCTGCCCGATGGCCGTCAGGTAGTCGGTTGTGGAGTCTTCCGATGTTTCTTGATCGTGCTTCGATGCCGTGATTGTGGTCAGGGTGGAGTCTCCTGTCCGAAATTTCCGACGGGCGACGCTGGCTTTACGGCCTTGCGCACCCGACTCGACTCCACGCTACGACCCGCGTATGCACGCGGCGTGACTCTCTCGCCCACACATATGCACCCCGCATGACGCCGGTGTGCATAACGGCGCGATGTGCCTGTGTACCCCTGTGCATAGGGGTTCGGCTGGTCAGACACGACGGAAAGGGCCCGTCAGGGGGCCGCGGACTAGGTCACGCCCCGTACACTCGGCCGGTCAATCACACTTGGCAGTTATGCGTTCTTACCCGACACTGAAGCTCTTTGTGGTCATCGCCGCAATCTTGATCGTCTCTTGTGGCGGTGATGGCGAATGTCCTCAAAAAGTTAGCTCCCGCGGACCGGTGAGCGTGATGATTCCCTACGAAACGTTGTCTCTGGACAGGTTGATCTCTGATGCTGACCTGATCGTCATCGGAACGGCCGGACTTACCGAGCCACTCAACGTTCGTTGGGCGCTCAGCGAAACACGGACAAGCTGTCGCTGGAAGATCGCATTCAATGTACGCGAGCCCGAGTTGCTCAAGGGAGCGCTCGACATCGAACTCACGGTCCTGCTGCACGCATCCGCACACGCAAGCTCTCAACCGCAGGTGAGCACAATGGATATAGGGGAGGTGCAAAGCGGGGAGCACCTGCTCCTGTTCCTCAAAAAGTTTGATGGCGACATTGGCTACGAGCCAGTCGCTGGCCAGCAGGGCGTGTGGCGGATAAAGGACGGGGTAGCCGCGCAGGACCATCCACCGCCACTGATGCAGCCGACGACCCCTGAGGAACTGGCGGAACGAATCGCCGCCAGCCCCTGATCGCGCGGGGCCAGGGGCTAATCCGCTGGCGGCACCGAGGGAGGCGCATCTGACGGCACCGGGGGCAGCACCTCGGGGTTGGCGCAGGACGGCACCGGGTTGCCCTTCAAGGCGTCGGCGATGCTACGAGCGGCGGCCATGCCCATGGCTTTGAACGTGGCGGCGCTGGCGCTGCCGATGTGGGGGGTGATGACGACGTTGTCCATTGTCACCAGCGGGTGGTCGGCCGGGATGGGCTCCGGGTCGGTGACGTCGAGGCCCGCGCCCGCTATGAGACCGGCCCGCAGGGCGTCGGTGAGTGCGACGGTGTCGACTGTCGGGCCGCGAGAGGCGTTTATGAGGTAGGCGTCTGGCTTCATCAGCGCCAGTTCTCTAGCACCAATAATTGGCCGCGTCTTGTCGCCCAGTGGCACGTGCACGGTGACATAGTCAGAGGTCGCGAGCAGCTCGTCCAGTTCGACGTAGTCGAGCCCGTACATGAGCTCCTCTTCGGGCTTTTGGGTACGGGAGGCGTAGATGACGTTCATCTCGAAGCCGATGGCCCGCTTGGCCACTTTTTCGCCGATGTCGCCCAGGCCGATTATGCCCAATGTCTTTCCATACACATCGGTCCCCAGGTACGGAACCTGGTCAAAGGCGGTCCAGGCACCCTCGCGGATTCGCCGGTCGCCGAACGCGACGTTGCGGGCGACGGCAAGGATGAGGGCGAACGTCATGTCGGCGGTAGACTCGGCGTTGAGGCCCGGCGTGTTGGCGACGATGATGCCCCTGGCCGTGGCTGCGGGTATGTCGATGTTGTCCATGCCTGCCGCCCTGACAGACACTATTTTCAGGCTGTCTTTGCCAGCCTCCATCACAGCCTCGCTGACCGCGTCGTCGGCTTCGACCATGAGAGCGACGCACTCGGCGGCACGTTCAGACAGGACGCCGGTGGGTGGAGGGGTTGTTTCGGGCCACACCTCTACCTCGAAGTCTTTTTCCAGCAGGGCTATGGCTTCGGGGATGCGGCGGCGGGTAACGAATACTCTCTGCCGGGCTCGTGGGCTCTTCGCTTTAGTGGTCATCGCTTTTGCCTTTCATCGCTGTTTCAAAATCATTGTCACCTAGAAGCCGATGGCGACGCCGTCTCGCCTGGGGTCGGCTCCACCAAAAAACACGCCCGAATCCGGGTCGCGAGCGATGGCCTGTCCACCGCCTACGCTCATCGACCACGACTCGACTAGGTTGATGTCGTGGCCGCGTTGTTCGAGGTCGATACGTAGTGAGGACGGGTAGCGGTCTTCCATCTCCACGCGTCTATTCTCGTAGACGCGGAACCTGGGCGATTCGACGGCCTGCTGCACGGTCATGCCGTGGTCGAGGACGTTGACGAGCATTTGCGGGGTTGTCTGCATGATTCCCCAGCTACCGGGCGTTCCCATACTGAGGAAGAAGCGGTCGCCGGAGAATGTCTGGGTGGGTGCGAGGACGAAGTCGACCTTTTTGCCTGGTCCGATGCGGTTGGGGCTGCCCGCTTCCAGGTCGAACCAGTAGGCCATGTTGTTGGGAAATATGCCGGTGTCGCCCATGGCCGCGGCCGCTCCGAACGCGCCTCCCAGGCTCTGAGTTACCGAAACAACGTTACCCAGACCGTCGGCTATGGCGAAGTGGGTCGTCATACCGCTCTCGATAACTTGAGACAGGCCAGAAGATATGGCGCCGGGGGGAACCTGGTCCGAGTAGTGCTCGCCCATGACGGCGGCTGCGGCACGATTGTCGATGGCCGCAACACGCTCGGCCGCGTAGTTGTCCGACAGCAGCCGGGCCAGGGACGACCGGGCCGTTGTCGGGTCGCCAGCGCCCCGGCCAGCCGCGCTTGGGTCAGCCACGAGAGGGATGCGGTCGGCGACGGCCAATTTGACCACCTCGATGAACCGGTGGACCGCGTCCGGGTGATGCGTTCCGAGGGCCGCGACGTCGAAGCGTTCCATTAGCTTGAGGGTTTGTAGTATCTGGAAGCCGGTCGAGTTAGGCGGGTTGGTGAGCACCCGGTAATCCCGGTAGTCGATTCCTATCGGTTCCAGCCACTCGGCCTCGTAGCCTGCCAGGTCTGCGGGCGTCATCAGCCCGCCGAGGGCCTGGTTTCCGTCTACGAAGCGTTTGGCCAGCGCCCCCTTATAGAACTCAGACATACCGCCTTCTGCAATGCTGCGAAGGCTCGCCGCTAGTTGGGGGAATTTGAGCCTAGCGCCGGGGGCGGGTGCCCGACCACCGGTCAGCACGATTTCGGAAGTCTCTGGGTGACGCAACAGCCTGGGGATGGCCTTAACTATCTGGCGATGGTTGTTGAAGGTGATCGGGGTGCCCGATTCGGCGTAACCGATAGCGGGGCCGAATAGGGACCCCGGTTCCAACGAGCCGTACTCCCCCTGTAGCGTCAGCCACCCGGCGACGTTGCCCGGTACGAGCGAGGAGCGCACCCCGATGTCTTTGGTGTCTTGTGTGAACTGGTCCGGGGTCGCTGCAAGGGGCGAGCGGCCCGAGAAGTCCAGTGCGCGCACGCGGTCCTCGTTAGCGACGTAAGCCAACGCGACGCCCACTCCACCAACGCCTGACATGTACGGCTCGACGACGCCCAGCACTGAACCCACCGCAACGGCGGCATCGAAGGCGTTACCACCGTCGCGAAGCACCGCTACGCCGGAGAGGGTGGCCAACGGGTTGGCCGAGGCCACCATGCCGCCAGTGCCCATCACTACGGGCCTGGAGGGAGTGGCATGAGAAAAAGGAGTGGGATGCGCTGAGGGGATGGGATTCCCCGGACGGGCCGGATGAGAGTTGGAATCGTGCATGTATATGGTGTATTGCTACCTGCGAAGGTTCAGTTCTTCGCTGCCCACAACGGGCCGCGTAAGTGCCGCACATCTTAGGCGAATCGAACGCGGGCGGCGAATTATGCAATTTTCAGGTTCAACCCCTTGACGGTGCGGGGCAGGCGTCTCTATAGTTACACCACGGGCCCTGCAACGGCGGGGCTTCGTTTTGTGACGGTTTCAGAGCCAACGGTTTACCGGTAGCGCTCCCGATCATAAGACGGCACCTTAACAACTGGATAGTGGAAGGAAATGTCAGTTTTTTTTAGAGTTTGATCCTGGCTCAGGACGAACGC
>CAUZIR010000072.1:0-7575 GCA_963579815.1 Dehalococcoidia bacterium | reverse complement strand
ACCTGAAGCCGTCGTAGAGGCTGAGCCTGAAGCGACCGTTGAACCAGAGGCTGTTGCCGAACCTGAAGCCGTCGTAGAGGCTGAGCCTGAAGCGACCGTTGAACCAGAGGCTGTTGCCGAACCTGAAGCCGTCGTAGAGGCTGAGCCTGAAGCGAAGGTTGAACCAGAGGCTGTTGCCGAACCTGAAGCCGTCGTAGAGGCTGAGCCTGAAGCGAAGGTTGAACCAGAGGCTGCTGCCGAATCCAAAAAAGAACCCGAAGCCGTCGAGCCCGCAACTGAGCCCAAGCCAGAAGCAGGCGAGGAAGAGGCCAAAGAGTGATTCAGATTTACTCCCGCCTCAGGGTTGCCGACAACTCGGGCGCCAAAGTTATAAGTTGCATCGGGGTACCTGGCGGCAGCGGTCGTCGGTACGCCGGGCTGGGCGACATAATTGTTTGCTCGGTCAAGGAGGCCGCTCCTGCGGCCGGGGTGAAGAAAGGCGAGGTTGTGCGTGCCGTTGTTGTGCGTACCGCCAAGTCCTACCGCAGGCGGGACGGGTCCCACATTCGGTTTGACGACAACGCCGCCGTCCTCGTCAATCCGGAGAACCTGCCGAGGGGCACGCGAATTTTCGGTCCGGTGGCTCGGGAACTGCGAGATAAGAACTTCATGAGAATAGTCTCGCTTGCACCGGAGGTGCTCTAGGCCTGCGGGTCGGAGCAACTGGGCATGAAAATTAGAACGGAAGACACCGTACTGGTAATAAGCGGACGCGACCGGGGGAAGCAGGGCAAAGTTGTCAGGGCGTTTCCCGATAAAGGCACCATCCAGGTGGAAGGCGTGAACATTGTTAAAAAGCACATGAAACCCTCCGCCAGCGTGCGCCAGGCCGGGATTATCGAAAAAGAGATTCCCCTGTCGGTCGCCAAGGTGGTGCTGGTGTGCCCGTCTTGCAACGAGCCCGGCCGGGTTGGCCGCAAGTTCCTGGCCGATGGCTCCAAGGCTCGCGTGTGCAAGAGCTGCAACGAAATAATTGAATAGGGTTTACTCAGACTGATCATGGCTGATACAGAAGAAAAAACTACAAGCGAAGACGAAAAGCCCAAGCGGGCTCGACGGACCACGGCCAAAGCGGCCAAACCCGCGGCGAAGGCCGAGAAGGCTGCGGCTGGTTCGGCTAAAGGCGCGGCCAAGGCCAAGGCTCCGGCCAAAAAGCGCGCGACCCGTGCTAAGGCTGCTCCGGCTGCTGCTGCCCCAGAGGCGGCTGTCGCTGAGGCGCCCGCTGCGACCAACGGGAAGCTGGCGATGCCCAGGCTGAAGGCGCTGCATATTGAAACGGTTGGCCCGGCCCTCATTAAGGAGTTCAATTACAGCTCCCCGATGCAGGTGCCGACCATCGAGAAGATAATTGTCAACATTGGCCTCGGTGAGGCGATCGCGAACCCGCGAGCGCTGGAGAATGCCAGCGGCGACATAAGCAAGATAACCGGCCAGCGGCCGATCACCAACCGGGCTCGGAAGTCCATCGCCAACTACAAGTTGCGCGAGGGTATGCCGATAGGGGTTAGCACCACCATGCGCGGGCGGCGAATGTGGGAGTTCTTCGACCGACTGGTCGCTTCCGCCCTGCCTCGCATTCGGGATTTTCGCGGACTGTCGCGCAAGTCGTTCGATGGCAGAGGCAACTACGCCATCGGGTTTAAGGAACAGGTGATGTTCCCGGAGATCGACTACAACGCCGTGGATAGACTTCGAGGATTGCAAGTGGTGGTGACAACCACCGCTCCGAACGATAGGGAAGGCCTGAGGCTCCTGGAGCTTTTGGGTGTTCCGTTTGCCAAGACTGGCGATGGAACTGTCGCTTAATGGCACCGTTGCCGGGCGATCGTGAATAGGCCAGTGTCCGACGATCGTGAATAGGGAGGATAGTTAATTGGCAAAGGCCTCAATGGTTGCGCGCTGGAAAAGGCCGCAAAAATACTCGACTCATAAGTACAACCGTTGCAACCGTTGCAGCCGGCCTCGTGCGTATATCAGGCACGTTGGTCTCTGCAGGATTTGTTTCAGGGAGTTGGCGCTTCGCGGCATGCTGCCGGGGATTCGAAAGGCCAGCTGGTAAGGGCTATGTCAGTTACTGATCCGATTGCAGATATGCTCACACGAATACGCAACGCGGTTACGGCCGAGCACGATAGCGTGCCGATACCCGCGTCCAAGATGAAGATTTCGATAGCCGAGCTGTTGAAAAATGAGGGATTCATTCTGGGTTACGAATTGGAAGAGACCGGGGGGCCGCAAAGAGGTATAAAAGTCTTCTTGCATTACCACGACCGCGGGGACCCCGGAATAGCTGGACTGAAGCGAGTGAGCCGACCTGGCCTGCGCGTGTACGTTCGCAAGGGAGAGATCCCTCGATACTTTGGCGGTCTTGGAGTGTCCTTCCTGTCTACGTCTCAGGGCGTGATGACCGGACGCGACGCATGGAAGAAGGGCATCGGCGGCGAACTGCTTTGCTACGTGTGGTAGCGGCGGATCGTACCGGTCTGGGAAATAGAAAATGTCTCGTATAGGAAACAAACCCATAACGGTTCCGAGCGGTGTAAATGTCACCGTGTCCGGGTCCGATGTGGCCGTTAAAGGCCCCAAGGGCGAACTAAAGCAAAGCTTCGATTCTGACATGTTGATCGCGAACAACGACGGCGTGGTCACCGTGGGCCGCCCTTCGGACGATGGTCGACATAAAGCGCTGCACGGCCTGACCCGCAGCCTGCTGGCCAATATGGTCTTAGGCGTGAGTGAGGGCTATGTTAAGCAGCTCGACCTGGTCGGAGTCGGATACCGGGCCCAACAAGAGGGTTCGGGCGTGTCACTGAACGTGATGCTCAGCCACACGGTCGTCATTCACCCCCCTGAGGGCGTGAAGGTCGATGTGGAGGGGCAAAACCTTATTAAAGTGACCGGTATAGACAAACAGAAGGTCGGCCAGCTAGCGGCACAAATTCGCAAAGTACGGCCGCCCAACCCCTACACCGGCAAGGGCATTCGCTATAGCGGCGAACAGATCAAGCTGAAGCCGGGTAAGTCAGCGCGAAGGGTCTAATTAGACCGGCCTCGGCCATGCAGGTTGTTGGCCCGGTGGATTTGGGCCCAGCTGGTTTGGACCAAGATGAATTTGGCCTAGATAATTATTGGAGAGTAGTAGTTGGCACTGAGGAAAACAGCTAAACACCGGGTGCGCATTAGGCACGCCCGGGTTCGCAAGCGGGTAAGCGGGACGGCCGAACGGCCGCGCCTGGCCGTGTTCCGTAGCTCTCAGCATGTGTATGCCCAGCTCATCGACGACGTTCTAGGGGTGACCCTAGCCGCCGCGTCGAGCCTGGATAGCGATGTTAAGACGGGCTCGGACGGACGCACAAAAACCCTGACGTCTCGTGCGGTTGGCGAATTAGTTGCCAAGCGGGCCGCCGAAAAGGGCATTAAGTCTGTTGTGTTCGATCGCGGCGGTAACAAGTACCACGGTAGGGTCAAGGCCCTGGCCGAGGCAGCGAGAGAGGGAGGACTGGTCATTTGACGTCCAACAGGGGCTACGGAGGAGGGCGCGATAGAGACCGCGGACCCGACGACGGCATGGAGGAGCGGGTGGTGAAGATCTCCCGGGTCGCCAAGGTCGTTAAGGGAGGCAGGCACCTCAGCTTTAACGCGATCGTCGTTGTGGGCGATGGCAAAGGCAAAGTCGGTGTGGGATTGGGTAAGGCAGATGCCGTTCCCGATGCCGTTAAAAAGGGCTCTTATTACGCCCGCCGCAACATGATTGAAGTACCGCTGGATGGCAGCACCATTCCCCACGAAATAACGACCAAGTTTTGCGGCGCTGAGGTAATGCTCAAGCCTGCGGTTCCGGGCACGGGCGTAATTGCCGGCGGCTCGGTGCGCGCGGTAGTAGAGCTTGCAGGGGTAAAGGACATTCTGAGCAAGGCTCGGCATAGCACCAACCCTGTAAACAGCGTTAAGGCCACCTTCAAGGCTCTGTCCCTGCTTCGGGAGATTGCTCCTGAAAAGGCCCGCAGACGCAGGGTTATTGAGATCGGCGCCGCCCGGATGGCACGCAGGGCACAGGCCCGAGCCGCCGTCAAGGCAGCCGCGGCCGCAGCAGCAGCTGCAGCTGCACAGGCCTGATTCCCATGACAAAGATATCTGTAACGCTGATCAATAGCGTAATCGGCAACAAGCAGGACCAGAGACGAACTGTCGAAAGCCTCGGTCTGAGACGAATCAACCACACCGTGGTACATGAGGACACCGCTTCTATAAGGGGCATGGTCCACAAGGTCCGCCACCTGGTGCGAGTCGAGTCGGCGGACTGACGCCAGCGTGATGACAGAGAGTAAAGAGCGCAGCACAATGCCAGAACAAAAAAGTTTGCACCTCAATGAACTGAAGCCGCCCCGCGGCGCACGGAAGAATCGCACCAGAGTGGGTCGTGGCAACGGAAGTGGCCATGGCAACTACTCCGGTAAAGGCATGAAGGGCCAGAAGGCCCGTGCCGGTGGCGGAGTTCGAGTGGGCTTCCAGGGCGGTCAGCTGGCGCTGATTAAGTCACTGCCGATGATTCGAGGGTTCACGGCCCGCTCGCACAAGGAGTTCCAGCTGGTTAACGTTGATCAGTTGGCCAGTGTCGCTGACGGGACCGAGATAACGGGCAAGGCACTGGTCGACGCCGGTCTCATCGACTACGCAGACAGGCCAATAAAGATACTTGGGCGGGGCGAAGTCGAGAGCGCGATGACGGTCGTCGCCGACCGGTTCTCGGAGTCCGCGCGGGCTAAGATAGAGGCCGCTGGTGGCACGGTGCGCAAAACCCAAGCCGGACCCCTAGTCGGAGAAGGTTCGAACTAGTGGTACAGAGGGGCGCTTCGTCTCGTCAGCAGGAGGTCACCAGGCCACAGCTCATCCAGTCGATGATCGACGCGATGAGGGTGCCGGACCTTCGTTCAAAGATTCTTTTCACGCTGGCGATGCTGGTGATATTCCGGTTCGTCGCCCACGTGCCGGTGCCGGGCGTTGATACGCAGGCACTGAACCAGGCCTTCGAACAGAACGCTCTTTTGGGCTTCCTCGACCTGTTCAGTGGCGGGGCGCTGGCCAACCTGAGTATCGCGGCGTTGGGAGTCTACCCTTACATCACGGCGTCCATTGTGATGCAGATCCTTACGCCGGTGGTGCCTTCACTAAAGGCGCTGTCGCAAGAGGGTGATTACGGCCGACAACGAATTAACCAGTACACGCACTGGCTAACGGTTCCTATTGCGCTGCTCCAGGCCTGGGGCCAGCTAACGATGCTGCGACAGTCCGGCGTGCTGCCCACCGTGGACTTCGGGATTAACCTGCCTACGCTGGCGATGGTGGCTTCTATGGTCGCCGGAACGATGTTCCTGGTTTGGCTGGGCGAACTGATAACCGAGCGCGGGCTGGGTAACGGCATTTCGCTGATTATCTTCGGCGGTATCGTGGCCAGCCTTCCGCGCATCATTGGCCAGGGCTTTTTGCAGAGGGACGAGGCCGGTGGACTGCTGCTGTTGGCGCTGTTCGGCCTGGCCATTATTTACCTGATTGTTATGTTCACCGAGGCCCAGAGACGGGTGCCTGTCCAGTACGGCAGGAGCGTGTTCAGGGGCGGCCGTATGCAGCGGCAATCGGGCTCTACCTTTTTGCCTCTCAGGGTCAACTCGGCAGGTATGATCCCGCTTATTTTCGCGTTCTCCATCATAATTTTGCCGACTACCATCGCCAGTTATTTCAGGGATCCGCTCAGCGACGGCTTTGTGGCGCGGGCGGCACGGTTCTTCTCCGATACCTTCGACCCCAGCAGGTGGCCGTATTGGCTTGCGGTCTTCATCTTGGTGGTGATATTTGCGTTCTTTTATACGCTTGTCATTTTCCAGCAACAGCGACTGGCGGAGAACTTGCAAAGAAATGGCGGGTTCATACCGGGTATTCGCCCGGGTAAACCCACGCAGGATTATCTGAACCGGGTCATCCTGCGCATTACCTGGGGCGGCGCGCTGTTCCTCGGCTTTATTGCCGTGCTGCCGTTCGCCATTACCCAGGTCACGGATATACGGGCACTCACGATAAGTTCCACGAGCCTGCTGATTATGGTGGGCGTGGCGCTGGACACGATGCGTCAATTGGAAGCGCAGCTATTGATGCGCAACTATGAGGGCTTCCTGAGGTAACGATCGCCCATTGCGTGGCGACCTGTCTGAAGGAAATTCTTAGGCGCGGCACCTTGAAAAAAGCAATATTGCTCGGCCCACCCGGCGCGGGTAAGGGTACGCAGGCGGCTCGACTCGCAGCAAAATTGGGCGTGAACTTGGTGTCTTCAGGAGACCTGTTCAGGGACCATCTAGCTCGGGAGACCGAACTGGGCCTCGCGGCCCGGTCGTTCATGAACGCTGGCGACCTCGTCCCTGACGATGTGACCATTGCAATGGTCATGGAATGGGTGAGGGCACCTGAGCAGTCGGCGGGGTTCGTGCTGGACGGGTTTCCCCGTAGCCAGGGACAGGCAGAAGCGCTGGACGGCGAGATGGCCGACCGGGGCGGCATAGACGGCGTGCTGTATATAAATGTTTCGCGGGACGAACTGGTGCGTAGGCTGGGCGGGCGGTCCATTTGCAGGGGCTGCCAGACGCCTTACAACGCAGTTTCGTCCCCGCCCCGCAAGGCGGGCGTGTGCGATAAGTGCGATGGTGAGCTTTACGAACGACAGGATGACAAGCCCGGAGCGGTAGCCAACAGGTTGGAGGTGTACGAAAAGCACACCGCACCCCTGGTGGACCACTATCGACGAACCGGGCTGCTGACGGAGATAGACGGCGACTTGCCGATTGAAGATGTTTGGAAGGCGCTAGAGGCCGCAGCGCAATAGCTGCGAACCTATAATTATGGGAATGGTAGGAGAGTCGACGATAGAGCGCCCAATCGCCTTGGCCAATGAAAGGCCAAATGGGATAACGATAAAGTCGCCAGACGAGCTCGACCTGATGAGGGAAGCGGGCAGGGTGGTGGCCGAGGTCAAGGCCCTGATAGCGGCCGCGATCCGGCCCGGTGTTACGACCGAGAACCTGGACGCGATTGCCGAAAACGCGATTCGGGCAGCAGGGGCGACCCCCTCGTTTAAGGGTTACCTGGGCTACCCGGCGAGCATATGTACTTCGATTAATGAAGAGATAGTGCACGGCATACCGTCCGCGCGAGTATTGAATGATGGTGATTTGCTGAGCGTGGATGTCGGGGCCATTGTTGATGGCCTGCACGCAGACAGCGCCTTCAGCGTCGGCGTTGGAGGGGTGACGCGCGAGACAGCTGACCTGATGGATGCGACGCGCGAGGCTCTACTTCGCGGCATCGAGCAGGTCAAAATAGGAGCGAGGATAGGCGACATTTCGGCCGCTGTGCAGGCGTACGCGGAGGGCAAGGGTTACACCCTCGTCCGTCAGTACGTCGGACACGGTATCGGGTACGCGATGCACGAGGACCCCTCGGTCCCTAATTTTGGCGTGGCGGGGCGTGGCCCCCTGTTGAAAGAGGGAA
>CAUZIR010000071.1:0-7740 GCA_963579815.1 Dehalococcoidia bacterium | reverse complement strand
TCGGGACGATCTTGGTCTTGGACCGCAGTTTCGCTGTCGGCTGCTGGCCGTCGATCCAGATGTATTCCGCTTTATACGTACTCAACCAATGCACCTCCGTGCGTTAATCGATAGTCAATTGTCCGCGTGAGCGAACGCCATCGTGTTGGAACCTTTTGGGCGACGTGCCGGTTAAGTTGTCCGCCCCTGCGCTGCGCCCCGCTGAGGCAGGTGACCCAGGCTTTATACCTGCATTAAACCGGCTATTACGAGGCAAGTGCCTTTGCTCATTGTGAAGAAGGCGTGTCGGTTGTCAACTCACCCGGCCTGTCCTTAAGTCACTCGACACGCGTGGTGGCCACTACCTTGGGACGCAGAACGCGTTCGACGACAGAAACACCTGTCTAAAACCCGTCATCGTTGCCTCAAGGGTCTGTAAACTCACTGGGAAGAATAGTTCTGGGAGTGCACGATTGGACACCTATAAAAACGACGCCGACGTGTACCTGGAACTCGGCCTCAAGTCCGCCATTGTCGCCTCGGGGCCCATGCGCACCACGGCGGTTCCAGGCTGCGTCCGGAGATCGTCGAGGCCATGAGGGCCGCCTCGCAGGTAATGACGGACGTGCACGCGCTGAACGACCGCGCGGGCGAAATCGTCGCCCGGTACGCAGGCTCGGAAGCGGGCATGGTTTGTGCTGGCGCGTCGGGCGGCCTAACCCTACAGGCCGCCGCCGTTATGACCGGCAACGACCGCGGTCGGGCTGACCGCCTTCCCGACACTGGCGGCATGCGTGACGAAATCATCATCCTCAGCGCCCAGCGGTTCCCGTTCGAACAGGGCTACCGGGCGGCCGGTGCAAAGCTCGTGGGCGTGGGCAACTTCCTCAACTGTGCACTCTGGCATATCGAATCCGCCATCACCGAGCGCACCGCGGCGGTCGCGTATCTGGTGGCACCGTATTTGCCGCACAACGCCATGACTCTGGAGGCGGTAATTGAGGCGGCTCACGCCCATGACTTGCCCGTTCTCGTGGACGCCGTCGAAATGGTCCCGCCTCGCGAGAACTTCAAAAAGTTCATTGCCCTCGGCGCGGACATGGTCACCTTCAGTGGCGGCAAGGCCAACCGTGGACCGCAAGGCACCGGCATTCTCGTGGGCCGCACTGACCTGATCGCGGCCGCCCGCCTGAACACCTCTCCCAACCTGTCCATCGGCCGCGGTCAGAAAGTGGCCAAAGAAGAAATGGTAGGCTTGCTAAAAGCACTCGATCTATTTATGGGCGAAAACGAAGCCGAGGAAACAGCCCGCTACACGCGCATGGCCCGGCACGTCATCGACACCGTCGGCGAGATGCCCGGCCTCGACGCGTCACTGCGCTACGACGGCCGCGACTGGCTCTTACCTATGGCGGTAATCCACTTCACAAAGGGGTGGAACGGTCCGTCTCGTGACACGGTCCTTGAGCGCATGCAGACCGGCGAACCGCAAATATTCATGCACACCCTCAGCGACCCGGACAACCTCACCGTACACCCCTTAAACCTCGAAGACGACGAGTTGGAAATTGTCGCCGAACGTCTAAAGCAGGAACTCTCCGGAGGGGCTTAGCCATCTCCCAGGAGTTAGGGGGCGTTAACCTCCACGGCCGTAATGGCCGTAATGGCCGTAATAGAGGGCTTAGCCGACAGCCGGGGCCAGGGTACGCCTGTCCTCGGCACGTTTTACGGACCGCTCCAGGGCAGAGTCAATGACGGCCGGCCGGGCTCTCCATCCGCACTGGAGGCAGCGAGGCTCTTCCACCCTTCTGTCCTCAACATCTCCGCTGCACCGTTCGCATTTACTAAGCAGACACATGCGTGGACTCCTCAGTCAACAGCATGCATTCTGTGGACGCGAGTCGATCCATCGCCCTGTTTGCCAGGTCCCGCAAGTTGACGAAGCAGGACAGGCTTTGAGTCTGCCTTGAGCGCCGAACCTACGAAGACGACCGGGTTTACCGTCTCAACGAGCCATCTGGCAGCAATCGCGGTCGGCGACGGAGACACGGGTAACGTCGCAGTGGATCGTTTACGGTAATTCCAGCCCGTCCGGCCGTTGGAAAAATCCGCACGAGCAGCTTTGTTGAAACCGGTTACGGGCGCGGAGTGGACAACTCGTTGGGCCTCCCAAACGTTTCGCCGCAAGACTTCGACCAGTCGGCCGGCCTCTTCTCCGTTCAGGCCGCCCTTCGTCAGTTCGTAAAGAGTCGCCCAACCAGCGATGGATCGAAGCTGACCTCTCAGTTCGCACCTTACGCAACTCGGCACGCAACTCGGCCCGTGGTCGCGCGCCGAAGTGCAGAAAATACTGACTGATGGCAGGTTCGTGAGGTCCGTGTCCAACTGCGTCCTCCGTTCGGCCGACCCCGGGTCGGCTGGAGTTCAGGTGCCCGTTAATAACTGGGGCAATTGGAACAGTCGGACGCTTTCGGGACGATGGGGGCAGCCCGGTAACTTTCACTCACCCTCCATCGTGCCACCACGATAGGGGGGGGGCTTGTCGAAGCTAACAGACCAAGTTGAGAGGCTGCAGCTAGTCGGCTGCGGTCGCGGGCACAGAGCCACCCCGCCATGCGTCAGCCGGGTCGGTGCCAGCCGGGTCCAGTTCCCAGTCCGGTCCGCTCGGTCCGACCACCCCGGCGTTGTTGATGACGATGTCTATAGGGCCGAGCAGGCGCGCGGCCTCCTCGACCGTCGCCTTCACCGAGTTCTGGTCAACGACGTCGCAAGTGAGCGCGACCGCACGACCCCCAGATGCATCTACAGACGCCGCCGTCTCTTGCAAGCCCGCTGCGGAACGCGCGACCAGCGCAACGGCTGCTCCGGCCCTGGCGAGGGCGAGGGCGAACTCCCGGCCCAGCCCCTTGCTGGAGCCGGTGACCAGGGCTACCAGACCACTCAGGTCAATCGAATCAGTCAATAAGGTCTCCTCGCGCTTAACGGAACGTCAGGGCGCGTGCCGGGTTGTCCATGAAAATTGCCGAAATCGTAGCCTCGTCGAACCCCCGGCGTCTCATCCGAGGGATGATGCTTTCGATCAGGTGCGCGTAGCCTTTGCCGCCGTAGCGAGAGGTTTGGTACTTCCAACAGGTGTCGTGGGCAACGGTAATGCGGTCGGCAAAGCCCTGGTTAACGACGAACTCAATCATGTCCAGCCGTTGCTCGTCGTTAAGGAAGTCGATCTTGCCGTCAGCCACCTTTCCGAACGACGTATCCTCGCCCCCGAATACGTCCCACTCCAGGTAACAGCCCGTCCCCAGCAATTCAGTGAGCAGGCCCGTGTCGTTGAATATGTCCAGGTGCCCCATGATCACCTGGTCGAGGGCCGCTCCCGCGTCATCGAGAACTCCAATAATGTCCATAGGCGAATCGCGGTGGAAGCCGTGGTGAATAAGTATCGGCGCGCCCGTCTTCCGCTGGGTAAAGGCGGCGGCGCGCAGGGCCTTGCGCTCGTTGTCGGTCATCGGCCATCCGTGGCCAAGCTCCCCGAGCAGCCCGGAGCGAATGCCGGTGTCATATACGCCGACATTTATATCTTTAATGAGGGCTTCTGTAATGCTCTCTTCGGTCTCCTCGTCCATGCCAGGGGGGTGCGCCCAGGGCACATAGTGCCCTCCACCCATTATGAGGTTGAGGCCGGTGGCACGGGAAATACGCGCTAACGCCAGAGGATCGCGCCCTATGCCAATGCTGGTCACGTCTACGAGGGACCCGCCGCCTGCCAGCTTGAACTTGAACGTCTCTTCTACTGCGGCCTTTTCTTCCAAAATGACCATTGAGTCAAGGTTGTAAAACCTGCTCGTTACCCCGCCCAGGCGGTCCAGCGTTACCGGCTTGTCGATCCAGTCCCGCTCGCTCGCCTCATCTGGCGAGAACCAGTGGCACCGCAGGTCCACCAGGATGTGCTCATGGGTCAGCGTTATGCCCAGGTCGGCCGGGTCTATTAGCCCGAGCACGGTCTGGACCTTGCCGGTTCTCTCCGTTTTGATGCTGGCATCTGCCATATTGTTCTCCTTTTTTTGTGGGGTCATGTTCGAAGTAACGAACTTATTTGAGCGTCAAAATTCTTCGGGGATTATCAACCAGGATTGCATTGATGTCGTTCTCCGAGAACCCCCGGTGGCGCATGCGAGGCGCGATGCTCTCCAGGACGTGAGCGTAGCCCTTGCCACCCTGGCTGATCAGCCAGGGCTTGATGCAGATGTCGTGGGACACGAGTAGCCGGTCGCCGTACCCCCACGCAATGAGCTGCTCCAGCCGTTGCATGCGCTGGATGTCCGTGGGTATCCCTATCCCCGGGCTGCCCAGCCCGCCCCACTGCGTGTTTTCGAAGCCGAAGTGGTCGTGCTCAATCATCGCGCCCGTCTCGGCGACCTTCCTGACCAGGTTCACGTCGGAAAACACGTCCTGGTGGGCCATCACCACCCGCGTCGGATCGGCACCGGCGTCTATCAGGACGGCCATGATGTGCAGCGGCGAGTCCACGTCGAACCCTGGGTGAATGAGTATGGGCGCGCCCGCAGCACCCTGCGGGTGATCTCGTTGGCGGGCCAGGCGTTGCCCACCTCGCCGATTATGCCGGTCTTAACCCCTGTTTCACCGACACCAACCGTAACGTCCCGAATAATGCCGTCCGTGAGGTCTTGCTCGGACCGGTCGGCCATATCGTCGGGGTAAGACGGAGGGACGTAGAACGAGCCACCCATGACGATGTTCAGGCCAGTTGCGCGGGACATGCGCGTGAGAGCGAGTGGGTCGCGGGCAATGCCCTTGCTGGTGGTGTCCACCATCGAATTGCCGCCCGCTAAAAAGAGCTTGTACACCTCGGCGGTCTGCGTTTTTTCGTCCAGGAGCGTGTGCGTATCGCGGTTCCAGGCCCAGTGGTTGCCTATGTTGCCCCGCATCTCCATCGTGAACGGACGGCCGATGTACCAGCGCTCGGTCGCCTCGTCGGGCACCTCGAAATAGCAGCCCTGGTCGATGAGGGCGTGCTCGTGGTGCATGGTGACGCCCAGTTCTTGGGGGTCGATAAGCCCGAGCACGGTCTGGACTTTGCCTGTTCTCTCCGAACGGCCAGTTAGGTCCGTTGTCATCGTGGTTGCCTCTGGCCGGTATTGCTCGGCGAAGCCTCGTGAGAGGTCGCCGAGCACATCTAGCTTATGTGAGAGGGCAACCCTGTACTTCCTGGCGGGTCGATCAACTCCCTAACTTGCGTCAGCAGGACGGCCGGCAGGTAAGGCTTTTGCAGGAACCGGGCCGAATCAGTCTCCAGGCCGTGGCGCACAACATCCTGGCTCGTGTACCCGGACGTGAACAGTACGCGAACGTTGGGGTCATCCGTCAGTACCGCCTCCGCCAGCTGCTTGCCGCCCATGAGCGGCATGACCACGTCGGTGATGAGGACGTCTATCCGATCTGCCGAGCCGCTCCTGAAGCGTGCGAGCGCCTCAAGGCCGTTGCCCGCGTCAACTACCCGGTAACCGTGTGACTCAAGCATCGTCATGGCCACTTCCCTGACGGCAGGTTCGTCCTCAACAAGCAGGATAGTCTCAGTGCCGGTCAGCTTGTCGGTGGTAGCCGGGTAGGCTTCTTTGGAACTGGAAGACTCCTGAGTAATCGGCAGCAGCACCTCGAACCGCGTTCCTTCGCCCACAACGCTGTCAACGAGGATCTTCCCGTTCCCTTCCACCACGACTCCGTAGCAAGTAGCCAGGCCGAGACCGGTACCTTTGCCCTGCTCTTTGGTGGTAAAGAAAGGCTCAAAAATATGGGACAGAGAATCTGACAGAATGCCAGACCCTGTATCGGTAAAGCCCACACTCAAGTAATCGCCGTTATTTAGTCCGACGTATTCGGGGTTGTTGCCGGGGTCGGCCTCAATAGTCCGGGTAGTAATGGTCAACTTGCCAGCATCGGACATGGCATCGGCGGCGTTTATCACCATGTTGGTGACCACCTGCTGAATCTGGACCGGATCGATCATCACGTGCTTGTCATCCCCGTCCAGGAGGTAGGCAATCTCGATGTGTTCGCCAATTACCCGGCGCAGCATTCGGTCCATCGTCGTCAGCAGCGAATCTATCTGTATCGGCTGCGGGCGAACCACCGACCGGCGAGAGAACGCGGGTAGCTGACGGGTGAGTTCTGCCGCTCGTTCTGCTGCTTTTTGAATCTGAGAAAGGTCGTCCAGCGCCTCGCTGCCCTCTTTCATTAGCTTTATTCGCGTAAGTTCTGCGAACCCCATGATGGCGGTGAAGATGTTGTTGAAATCGTGGGCTACGCCGCCGCCCAGCTGTCCAACCGCCTCCATCTTTTGTGCCTGCAGCAACTGTTCTTGCAGGCGGTTTTTCTCAGTAACATCCTGCTTTATGGCAATGAAGTTGGTTATTTCGCCCTCGTCGTTCAAAACGGGCGTGATCGTCTGTTCGTCCGGGTACAACGACCCGTCCTTGCGCTTATTAACAGTTACGTTGCGGTAGACCTTTCCCGCCAGAATGGCCTCCCAGAGCGCCTTGTAATACGCATCGTCGTGCTGGCCGGACTTGAGAATGGCGTGCGTATGGCCGACCGCTTCATCGAACCCAAAGCCAGTGATATCTGTGAACGCTTCGTTCACCCACTGGATGACGCCGTCGGTGTCTGTAATGACAATCCCATTCCCGGCGGCGGACATGGCGGCCGCTCTCAGGCGAAGGTCGGCTTCAAGCTCTCTGCGGTGACTGTCGTCCTGGACCGTTATCCTGGCGCCCTGTTGGGCCCCATCTCCACCGTCGAGCCTGGTGACCTCGAGCGTGACGGGGATTACCGAGCCATCGTGAGCGATGATGCCAGCCTGATGAACGTCGAGCGCAGGGATGCGGCCGGAAATGAAGTCGAGCAACTCCCCGCCCATTTCAGACCCGTTGGGTAGAACTCTTTGAAGTTATGTCCCACCATCTGGCCATACTCGTAACCGAGCATCTCAAGCTCGGTCGTGTTCACATCGACAATAGTTCCGGAGCCATCGACTTCCTGGTAACCCACCGGGGCCCGGTCGAACAAGCTCCTGTAGCGCTCCTCGCTCTCGACCATTGCGTGTCCGGCCCTCTTAATCGCCGCCACATCGGTCATCGACTCCCGAAAGCCCGCAATGTTTTCGGCATCGTCTCTAATGGCCATCGTCTCTATCAGCACATCCACGATCGGCCCGTCTTTTGGATTCAGTCCCTGTTCACTCGCCTCTACAGGAACCGGGCTTATGCCGCCAACCACGTCGAAGAAGCCCCTCTCAATGTCTTCATCCCCTTCGAGATAATTCAATATAGGCTGTCCGATAATCTCAGCTTCGGAGTAACCGAGCATCTCCAGTTCAGTGTTGTTGACCCGCGTGTACCGCCCCCTAAGGTCGATCTCGTGGTAACCGACCGGGGCGTTTTCGAACAGCTCCCTGAACACTTTGCCCGCCTCATCGCGCTCCTTTCTGTACTCCATAGCAGCCACTTCGACGGCGTGGAAGGACCGGACAAGTTGCTTTACTTCGTCCCGATCATTCGCGTCAGATTGGGACTGGTGAGGCCTTAGCGTCGCGGCGAGTTGGCGTGCCTGCAAACTCACCTGCTGCACGGGACCGCCTATGCCTCGTACCAGTAACCAGCCGCCTATGACCGTGACACCTGCCAACAGGGACATGAGCGATAGGAAAACCCACTCAATTCGAAACAACGCAGCTTCAGAGTTCTT
>CAUZIR010000070.1:0-7894 GCA_963579815.1 Dehalococcoidia bacterium | reverse complement strand
CGACCGAGAACTCGGCCGCACCGTACGTGACCGCAATATTGGGTTCGCCTGCGGGCGGCTCATGGGACGAGGTCGCTGCCGCACTCGCATTGCTGGGACGACTCGGCGAAGAAGCAGCCACAACGTCCGCGCAACTGGCGACGGCGCTGGGCGAACCGGCGAACGGCTCCGTCGAATCAGCCACTTCAGGTCTAAAGCTACTCGCTGGTGCAGTGAGCCGGGCCGAACTGGTCGTTACGGCAAGAGAGCACTTCGGATCGCCGTCGGCCCTGGTCGCAGCCATTGGACTAGCGAAAGGAATGGAAGCGCTGACTCCTGTGGTCGAACCGATAATCGAGTCAGCACACTACCTGAGCGCCATGTGCTTTGAAGGCAAATACGCCGATCTCGAGGCCGAGCGGGACTCGACGCTCGCCAGGGTAAATGTCGAGCAGTTGGCCGGGCAGCCCTCGCTTTGGTCGCTTGTCGAAGGTGGTGTATCAAGGCTAAAAGAAGACTTTCGAGTCGCTTACGAAGCTCACCACGCCACGTACCACCGACGCGGGACCGAACTGGGACGCACGCTCAGTGCTATTGCCACCCAAGTTGCTGCGATAGAACGTTTGAACCAAATGCACGAACTCGGCAAGCCGATCGACCCTGACGTTGTCGATGAGTACGACTCTGCCCTGGCCGCTGTGAAGTCCTGCCCAACGCCGACGCTGCCGGACCTGAGTAAGGCCCCGGTTTGCCCGGACTGCGACCTCGCGTTGGCCGACGAGGTCCCCCAGGCCGATTCCATTGTTCAGCGTGTAACTGCGGGTATGGCCGAACACGGGCGCAGGTTGGCGACCGTCGCAGCGGGCCGTGTCTTGGACCAGCGCGATAAGCCGGGTCTGACGAAGTTTTTACAACTGGTACAGGCGGGTGACGCCGCTACAATTGCCAACGTGCTGGACGACGAAGTGGCCAAGTTTCTTCGTGAGTTCGTCTCAACGGAGCGCGAATAACTATGGGCCGCCCAAAGACAAGATGGCCCGGTGCCGACCTGCTGGACAGGCTGACCCGGCCCGGACGCAGAGGCGGGAAACGCTCGTCTGAGCCGGAGGCGACGCCGGACCTGATTGTCGTTGGGATCGGCAACCCCGGCCCCAAGTACGAAGGCTCTCGCCACAACGTTGGCTTTTGGGGAATAGACAAACTGGTGACCCGGTACGAAATCCCCCTGGCGGACAAGCGACGGACGTGTGCGCTGGGTACCGGCGTCATCGACGGCCACAACGTGGTGCTGGCGAAGCCGAGAACGTACGTGAATGAGAGTGGGATCGCGGTCAAGTACCTGCTGGACCGCTATCGCGTTGGCCTTGACCGGTTACTGGTTGTCTACGACGACATGGACCTGCCGCCGGGGAGACTGAGACTAAAGACCGCCGGCGGTCCGGGCGGCCACAACGGCATGAAGTCAATTATCTCTTCGGTGGGCGATCGCGGTTTCCCAAGACTACGAATAGGCGTGGGTCGCCCCGACGGGGGCAGCGACGACATCGACTACGTGCTGGATCCGCCCTCTGGCCCTGAGCGCCAGTTAATAGACGAGTCTATCGCCCGCATCCCTGAGATTGTCACAGGCATCCTCAACGGCGAGATGGAGCGGACGATGGACTGGGCGAACCGGGGCCAGCAACCAGCGCCGCCCGAAGACCCCAAACCCCTGGATTAAGCCTTGGCCGACTTAGGGTGCGAAAAGCTCCGTAGCCGATAGCAGCCGCTCAACTCCGTTACCCCCTGCAACGATTACCGAGCCGCTGTCCAGCCGTGCCGACACGTGTCGGTAGCGAGAATCGTGCATATTCGCGACCACGGTCCAGGTGTCAGCCAAAGGGTCGTAGATTTCCACCGAGCTACGGTTCCCTACTCCACCAGTGACCATTACCCGGCCGTCGGACAGCGATACCGCTGAGTGGTCGGCCCTGGGTTCGGCGAGGTCCGGTGTCCGGGTCCACGTATTCGCCACTGGATCGTAAACCTCTGCGTTGTTTCGCTTGCCCCGCCCTCCGACGATGAGTACACGTCCGTCTGGGAGGAGCGTAGCGGTGTGGCTGGCCCGACTCACGTTCATCTCTCCGGCCGGGGACCAGGCATCTGAAGGCGGGTCGTATATCTCGGCACTCTTGGTGTATGGACCGTCGAGCTTGCCACCCCCTGTCACCAGCACGCGCCCGTCTTTTAGCACCGTTACGGTGTGCAGACCGCGCTTCACCGACATGGGCGCGACTTCGGTCCACACGTCGGAAACCGGATCGTATATCTCGACCGAGTCGACGTGGCCGTAGTCGCGGTTGGTGCCGCCGGGGATGAGGAAGCGTCCGTCGTTGAGCACCACGCCGGAGACTTCATCGAGGGCCGAGTTGAGTGGCGCAACGGAAGTCCATATGCCGGTTGCCGGGTCCCAAATGTCAACGTCCGGGAGGGCGTGTGCGAGGATGCCGCGACCACCGGCTGCGATGACGCGTCCGTCGGCCAGCACGCCAGTGGCGAGGGCGTAACGCTCGATGGACATGTCGCCTGTCCAGTCCCACTGGGCGGTTGCGGGTTCGTAGATCTCCGCCGAGCCGTGGATGACGCTGTTGTGGTTGGCCCCGGTGTCCTTGCCGCCAATGACCATAATCCGGCCGTCTGAGAGGTTGACGACGGAGTGCTCGATGCGGGACGCCTTCATCTCCCCCGACGGAACGAATTCGCCAGCGTCAACGGACGCGACTTTGGCCAGTTGCTCGGCGGCGCCACCTGCTTTTCCTGTGCCATTGGACGCGGTAGGAGAACTGCTACAGGCCGCCGCCAACACGCCCCCGACCAGTGTGGCCAGGAGCAACAGGACGAAACTACGCTCCGCTCTTATCGGCGTTCCCTCCGTCCTGGAGGGGTAAACAGTTCGGTTTCGGCGAGGAGGCCTTCGATGCCGTTGCCGCCTATGACCAGCACTTTGCCGTCGTCGAGCAGGATCATTTCGTGTCGGTAGCGGGTGTCGTTCATGTCGTTGATTCTCGACCACTCGCCCGTGGCGGGATCGTATATCTCAGCGGCAATCCGGTGACCCACGCCGCCGGTAAGCAGCACGGTCCCGTCGGTTAGCACGATGGCTTCAGCATCGGAGTGGGGAATCTCGGTCACGCCTACTTTGGTCCAGGTATCGGCCGTCGGATCATAGATTTCGGTCGTGAGCTTTTTGCCCTTGCCGCCTACTACCAGCACCGTGCCGTCCGTGAGCTTTACTGCGGCGTGCGATGCACGGCTTGAAGACATTTCAGCCACAACGGTCCAGGTGTTGGCTACCGGGTCGTATATCTCGGTGACTTTCCGGTACGGAGGGTCGATTTTCCCACCGCCGGTAACCAGTACGCGGCCGTCGTCGAGTAGCGTGGCAGTGTGCCGCGCCCTTGTGACTGACATGGCGGGCGTTTCGGTCCACTCGCCGGTCGCCGGGTCCCAAACCTCGGCGCTATCGAGCAGTGAGTACCCTTCGCTCTCGCCGGCGACAATTAGCACTCGACCGTCATCCAGGGTCACGCAGGCCGTGTAGTCGCGCTCGGTCACCATGTTCCCGGTGGAGGACCAGGTGCCCGTAGCGGAATCCCATATTTCGGCGGTGAGGACGGCGAAGTTGAGCTTGCCTCGGCCACCGGCGGCCAGTACGCGGCCGTCAGAAAGCAGCGTTCCGCACAGGTCGTGGCGCTGTTCCTTCATGTCGCCGGTCAGGGTCCATTCATCGGCCGCAGGATCATAGATCTCGGCCGACTCGTAAACGGTGTTGTTGAGGTTGGCACCCGGGCCGCGGCCACCAATGACGAACGCTCTGCCGTCGTCCAATTTCACCGCAGCGTGTAGCTGGCGGGCGGCCTTCATCTCGTCCACCCTCACAAAGTCGCCAGAGGAGCCGGCCGCGACGGACGACCCGCCTGTCTCGGTGTTCTGCTCGGTGCTATCGCCTTGTTCATTGGTGGTCGTGGTCGAACCGACGTTGATGACGGCGACGCCGCCGCACGCTGCTGCCACCAGCACCGCCACGAGAGCGAATGCGACCAACGCGAAAGCCTTAGATGGGATCGTCAAATTTGCCATATTGGTAACCCTCATACGTTTTCGTCCTGAGTAGTGGTTTCTGAAGAGGCGACTGGTCGAACCTCATCGCCGTAAGTTGAAGCGGCTAAAACTCGCTGCGACAGCTTGTGTTCAAGCTGGCAAGACAGGGTGTGGCGCAATTCCAAGATTCTAGCTGTACCCCCCCCAGGCTTACAAGTATCGCCCCTACAAATACACCGGGCCCGAAGCGGTGCGCTTGAGACGGTCGTTTGCTAAACTCAGACCCGAACCTTATGGAGCTTTCCACACACGAAGTTGAACAGATAGCCGAGCTGGCCAAGGTCGGCATGACCCCCGAGGAGATCGAGGTCATGCGGAGCCAGATGTCGGACATCCTCGACCGATTCAAGGCGTTGAGCGAAGTGGATACCGAGGGCGTCGAGACCACTGCGCACCCATCAGGTGTGGTGTCGGTGCTTCGCGATGACGTCTCCGAGCAGGGTCTGACCCAGTCTGAAGCCATGTCCAACGCTCCCCGCACGCAGGGCGAGTTCGTCCGCGTCAGGGCCGTGCTCGACTAGTTTGAACAAAGCAATGTCTGGCCAACCGGCCTGGGGCTTGACCATCCACGAAGCCCGGGCTGCTCTCGACGCCGGGCAGCTTACCTCGCAAGAGCTAACCGCTTCGGTGATGGCCCGCATCGAGGCGGTAGAGCCGACCCTCAAGGCCTTCGTCACGATTACTGGTGACCAGGCAATGGAACAGGCGCAAAGGGCCGACGACCGAATCGCGGCGGGCGAGGCGGGTCCGCTCACGGGCATTCCACTGCAACTCAAGGACAACTTGTCGACTGTTGGCATCCGCACCACATGTTCGTCGAGAATGCTGGAGAACTTCGTCCCCCCCTATGACGCTACTGTCACCGCCAGGTTGAAAAGTGCCGGAGCTGTACTGGTGGGCAAGGGCAACATGGACGAGTTCGCTATGGGTTCGTCAACTGAGAACTCTGCATTCTTCCCTACCCGCAACCCGCATGACCCCAACCGGGTGCCCGGTGGGAGCAGCGGAGGCCCTGCCGCGGCCGTCAGCGCCGGGGAGGCGCTGTTTTCACTCGGTTCTGACACCGGCGGCAGTATTCGGCAACCTGCGTCGCTGTGCGGCGTCGTCGGCCTCAAACCGACGTACGGGCTGGTCAGCCGCTACGGCCTGGTCGCCTTCGCCAGTTCTCTCGATCAAATAGGTCCGTTTACGAGAGATGTCGAGGACGCAGCGCTGGTGCTGTCGGAGCTTGCAGGTCACGACCCAAGGGACGCGACGTCTATAGACGGGCCGATGCCAGACTACGCATCGGCGCTGACCGGAGACGTTCGCGGCCTGAAGATAGGGGTGCCGAAGGAGTACTTCCCCGAGGGCATGGGCCCTGGGGTGGAGAGTGCTGTCAGGGCCGGAATCGAAGTACTGGCCGGGCTTGGCGCTGAGATTGTCGAGATGTCGCTGCCTCACACCATGCACGCCCTGGCCGTCTACTACATCATCGCCCCGTCGGAGGCGTCGTCCAACCTGGCCCGCTACGATGGGGTCAAGTACGGGTATTCGGCCGAGGCCGAGACCATGTGGGAGGCGCTGGCCAAGACGAGGCAAGAGGGGTTCGGCCCCGAAGTGAAACGCCGAATAATGCTGGGCACCTACGCGCTTTCGGCCGGTTACTACGACGCCTACTACCTGAAAGCCCAAAAGGTGCGAACGATTATTCGCAGTGAGTTCGCCGAGGCCTTTAGCGAGTTCGATCTGCTGGCCACACCCACGTCTCCGTCGGTTGCGTTCGAGCTAGGGGCGAAGACCGCGGACCCCGTCTCTATGTACCTCAACGACATATTCACCATGCCCGCGAATATCGCCGGTATCCCGGCCATTTCGGTGCCAGCGGGTAAGGTCGACGGCCTGCCGGTCGGACTGCAACTGATGGCACCCCATCTCGGCGAGGAGACTCTTCTTCGGGCGGCGCATGCCTACGAACGGGCAGCCGATCACGATATGGACCCCTCACTATAGGAGACAGAAATGAGCGAGTTGGACGGTAAGGTTGCGATTGTCACCGGCGCCGGTCGCCTCAGGGGTATCGGCAGAGCCGCAGCGGTGCGATTGGCCGAACTGGGCGCGGACGTAATCGTCACCGGCACCGGCAGGGACCCGTTCAGCTTCCCGGACGACGAGAAGGCAGTCGGGTGGCGTGACATTGAGAGCACCGCCGACCAGATCCGGGCGCTGGGTAGACGAGCGCTGCCTGTGGTAGCAAACGTGGCAGACGAAGCGCAGGTGCAGGCCCTGATAGACCGGACCATGGCAGAATTCGGTCGGGTGGATATTCTCATCAACAATGCCGCCTCAGCCATTGGCGCAGACCGGTCCCCCATAGTCGACGTCCCGCTGGACGTTTTTCAGTGGGTACTCGACGTAAAAGTTACCGGCACCTACCTGTGCACACGCGCTTTCCTCAAGGCCGGACCGGGCAAAGGCGAGGGCGGCAAGATAGTCAACATATCGTCAACGGCGGGCAAGAGAGGCGTGCCAAATACGCTCGCCTACAACGCCGCCAATTTCGCAGTCGTCGGCATGACCCAGTCCATGGCAAGAGAACTGGGGCCGCAGAACATTAACGTGAACTGCGTCTGCCCCGGTGCCACAGAGACGGCGCGCATGGACGCCCTGGAGGACGGCCGAATGGAGGGGATCGCGATTGACACGCCCATAGGCCGCAACGGCTCCGACGAAGAGGTAGGAGGCCTGGTGGCCTACCTTTGCACGAAGGCCGCCAGTTGGATTACCGGCCAATCGATCAACATAAACGGCGGCACCGTAATGGAGCATTAAATGGACTTGAATTTGACCGGCAAAGTGGCCCTTATTACCGGCGGCAGCCGGGGGCTGGGCAAACAGTGCGGTATTTCGCTGGCGCGCGAAGGTGCGAATGTCGCCATCTGTGGACGCACGGCCGACACGCTGGCAGTCACCAAGGCCGAATTAGAAGCCCTCGGCGCCAAGACCGTGACGGTACTGGCAGACGTGGGCGAGCGGAGTGACCTCGCCCGCATCCACGCCGAGGCCGTAGCCGCTCTCGGGCCCATCGACATTCTGGTCAACAACGTCGGCGGCACGAAGTCGCGTGAAGACATAACTGGAACGTCCGTGGAAGACTTCGCCGGAACGTTCGATCTGAACCTGTTCGGCGGCTACGAACTGATGCGGCTGGTCATTCCGCACATGAAGGAGCAAGGTTGGGGCCGGATTACCAACATCGCATCTATATGGGGCCGTGAGTACGGGGGAAACATCTCGTATATGGCTTCCAAGGCAGGGCTGATCGGCGCGACCAAACACGCCGCCGTGTCTCTGGGCAAGCACGGGATTCTGGTCAACTCCATTGCGCCGGGCTCCATCGCCCACCCGGATGGTAGCTGGGAGCGGTTCCAGAACAACAACACCCCGGAGGACGTGCAGGCCTTCATTGATGACAACCTGCCGCTGGGCAAGTTCGGCTGGCCCGAGCCCGTCGGCGACCTGGTCGCGTTCCTGTCGTCGGATCGCTCGGGCATGATTACCGGCACCTGCATCCCGGTCGACGGCGGCCAGGGTATCTCGATGATTTGATGGTCAGTAAAAAGTCGGGCCAGAAGGCCAACAAATGGATCTAGGAATTGCTGGGAAGATCGCGCTCATTACCGGCGGCAGCCGGGGGCTGGGCAGACAGGCGGCACTGTCGCTGGCGGCCGAGGGCGTGGACGTGGCCATATGCGGCCGCAGTGAAGACAGCCTCAATACGACGGCGGCAGAGGTA
>CAUZIR010000069.1:0-7996 GCA_963579815.1 Dehalococcoidia bacterium | reverse complement strand
GCTCCGCCGCCTTCAGGCCGCCCCGGTACCCCAGTCGCCGCAGCGGGTACATCAGATCAATGTGGGCCTTTTCGTCGAACAGGGGCCGCCCAAAGAAGTGCTCCAGGAACGGCAGATCAAAAGACTTGCCGTTGAACGTGAGCAAAAGATCATAGCGGTCCAGGCTGGTGGGAAAGTCCCGCAGGTTTTCCCCGGACACGTAGGCGTGAAAGCCTCCCTTGTCGAGCACGCCAACCATCGTTACGTCCGAGTCACGAGCCGAAAGACCGGTGGTTTCAATGTCGATGAACGCCGCCCTGTCTCGGAAATGCGGATATAGCCGCCACCGCTCCGATGACGGCAACAGCGCGTCGAAGTAGGCCGCGTCGCCGTCGGCCAGCTTTGTCTCGCACTCCCGCAACAACGGTTGCAGGAATGACCTCTGAGCCGCGAGCCGGGGCGGGAGTTCCGCCGCCGCCTCGAAGTGCTCCCAGGTCTCAATACCGAGAGCCCACAGCTCTTCTTCCAGTACTTCGCCGACTCCTGGTAAATGTATAAATGAACGTCTGAGCATGTGTTGGCCTTGAGTCCTCAAAAGAATAAATGTTCTAGAAGCGTTTGTCTTCTCAGGGCCTCTTCACAACCAGGGCGCGAAGCGCATGCAACCTAACTCGCACGGGTTCATGCAGTTACAGTTACTGAGCCCCAAACGGGTAGCAAATTTATGGAACGTCAAGCTAAACCCATCTTCTTTCGACTCGACCCCAGGCTGACGGCCGTGGCCCTCGGCTTGCTGTCACTCGGGTGGGCCATCCTGACGTTCTACCTGCTCACAGACCCGGAGCCGCCCGGCTCCGGGCTCAGTTCAGGCGAGGGCTCGCTGCCCCAGTGGGTGCTTCCGACGGTGGGTCATCTCGGCCTGTTCGGCGGGCTATCGGTGGTGCTGTTCACGCCGCTACTGGCATCGACCCCCCTGACCAGGCGTCCCGTATTGGCCGCCGTCGGTGTCGCGCTGGTTGCGGCCATCTACGGCGGCGGGCTGGAGTTGTACCAGTCCACCCTGCCCACCCGGTACGCCTCGTGGGAGGACGGCATGGTCAACTTCGCCGGGGCCATCTCTGGTGTAGTGTTGGTGCTCCTCGCTCTCCGAATCAATCGCGCCAGAGGTCACTAATGCTCACTGAAGCCGCCAGGCAGTTCGCCGAAAAAAAACAGCAAGGCCGTCCTCACCACTTTCCGAAAGAGCGGAGCGGCCCAGATGAGCATTGTCATGTGCACGCCAGTTGGTGACGGCGTCGCCCTGACCACCCCGGACGACCGCGCAAACCCCAAGAACCTTGCCCGCGACCCAAGATGCTCCCTGCTAGTCGCCCAGGAAGACTGGTGGGGCTACGTCGTCATCGAGGGCAGCGCCCGGATCGACACCGTCGAGACGCTCGGCCGAGACGACTTCCTGTCGGCGTGCAGGCAAATCTTCCGGCAGATATCGGGCGAGCACTCCGACTGGGACGAGTACGACCAAGCCATGATCGACGAGCGCCGTGCCATCGTCACCGTCGTGTCCGACCGGGTCTACGGCGCCGGCATCTAGTCCCCCGCCCGGTCCGCCATCGTCATGTTCCGCTACACTGGCGGCCGATCTTGACCACGACCGAGGAGCAGACGATGACGCAAAGCGGACGGGTAGCCACCGAAGACGAAATCCTGGGCTGGATGGATAGCCTGAGCAACTGGGGCCGCTGGGGCAAAGACGACGAGATGGGGGCGCTTAACCTCATTACGCCAGAACTGGTCCGGCGTGCCACCGGACTGGTGAAAGAGGGCCACACGGTCACCTGCTCACGGCCACTGGACACCAATAACGACGCCGAGGTATATCGCCCCACTGTCCGCCTGATGCTCGAGAGCGGCGAGGGCTGGGGTCACCACGAAAAGCACACCGATTTCGAAATCCAGGCCGCGCTAGAGTACGTCTCGATTGTGTACCACGGCTACCACGTCACCCACCTGGACTCGACCGCCCACTTCTTTTGGAACGGGCAAATGTACAACGGGCGACCGTCGTCGCTGGTGTCCACCAATCGCGGCGCGACGGTCGGCTCCGTCGACAACGCTCGCGACGGCATAGTGGGCCGGGGCGTGCTGGTTGATGTCCCTCTGATACGGGGCGTCGACTGGCTGGACCGCGACGAAGCGGTCATGCCCGAGGACATTCTCGCCGCCGAGGAGCGCTGCGGCTTCAAGATCGAGCCGGGCGACATCCTGCTCATCCGCACCGGTCAGTTGAAGCGCACACGAGCCGAGGGCCCCTTCAACCCGGCCGTCGACGGCTCCACCGCCTGCCAGGCTGCATGCCTGCCGCTGATGAGGGAACGAGACATCGCCGTGCTGGGCACCGACACATCCAACGACGTCATGCCCGCGCCCTACCCCAAAGTGCGAAACCCAATTCACCAGGTGGCGCTAATTCGCATGGGTGTGTGGATTCTGGACAACGCCAATTTGGAAGAGCTGGCCGTCGCTTGTGCCGAGCGGAACCGGTGGGAGTTCATGCTCAGCATGGGCCCTCTGCGCATCGTCGGAGGGACCGGCTGCCCGGTTAACCCCATCGCCATCTTCTAGGCCCTCGTAACCCGGCGTGCAAAAGAACGCCGGGTCGAACGGGAATCTGCCCTCAGGCCCCATGCGTATAGCTAGCGTGGCCGGACCAAACCGGCCACCGGCGGGACATCGATCCCCGGCAAAAACCCTTGTCTCTGGCGAAAATAGGGATTATTTTTCAATGCACTCTTACCTGACAAAACTGCTGTTCGCGAGCTTGCTCGTCGTGGCCATCGCGGCCGCAGCGTGCGGAGACACGGCCGGTGATGCACCGTCCACCTCCATCTCTGGCTCCGACACTGAAGCAACGTAGACCGAGGCTTCTTCCGACGCTGGCAACTCCGGAGAGTCTAGCGACGCTGGCGAACCTGCCGAGGACATCGGCGTTGAGGAGGCCGTTCAGATCGAGGTGGACCGCGAAGGCTCTGGCGACATTTTCGCCACCGAAATTGCCAACTTCCAGCTCCAGTCCATCACCGTCGAGGTGGGCTCCACGGTGGTTTGGACCAACGAAGACTAGGCACCGCACACCGTCACCTCCGGCGCGCCCGGTGCCCAGAGCGACCTGTTCGACACCGACAACCTTGGTAACAAAGGCTCCTTCTCGTTTACGTTCGACCAGAAGGGCGAGTTCCCTACTTCTGCCGCATCCATCCCAACATGACCGCCACCATCACCGTTGTGGGGGATCAGTCCAGCGCCGACACCGACGCGATGGACGCGGTGGACACGGATGACTCCATGGCAATGGAGACGAGTGGCGAGGCGATGACCGACGACGCCATGTCCGAGGACGCGATGGTCGAAAGCGACACCATGCTGGTGCCCGACGGCGACGCTATGGTCGCCGACCAGGTCGTCAGTTCGGCCATCGTGAACAACAAGCTGCAGGACCTGACCATCGAGGAGGGCACGGCTATCGAATGGAAGAACGACGACCAGGTCGGCCACACCTCCACGTTCGGAGTTCCCGGTGAACCAGGCGCGGGCGACCTGTGGGACAGCGGCTCGCTGATACTGAACAAGACCTTCACCCACACCTTCAGTGAGGCGGGTGAGTTCGTCTATTTTTGCCGCTTCCACCCCGGCTCCATGCGAGCCACGATCACCGTGGTAGCTGCGGACGCGAGCAGTTCGGACGCCGACGCCGACAAAGAGATGGAGGCCATGGAGTCAGGGGAAGCCATGGACGCAGAGCCCGAGATAGAGCCCGAACCGGAACCGGTGACCGTCACTTCCGAGATACGCGACTTCGCGCTACAGAACCTGACCATCGAGGTGGGCACCACCGTCACCTGGGTGAACCGTGATCCCGTTTCTCACACGTCCACTTCCGGGGTGCCAGGGTGGCCCAGCGGCCTGTGGGACAGTGAGTTGCTCAGTGCCGACGCCTCGTTCTCGCACACGTTCAGCGAGACGGGAGAGTTCGAGTTCTTCTGCATTCCGCACAACAGCTTCATGAAAGCCACGGTCACCGTCGTCGACGCTTCTTAAGCCCCGCGCGGCCTTCGCCAGGCTCGCGTCACGGCTACTGGGCGGTCAGGCCGCCATCTACGACGAGGTGGGAGCCGGTAACGTACGACGAGACATCCGACGCAAGGTACAGGGCCGCGTACGCGATCTCGGTTGGCGCGGCCAGCCTGCCGAGCGGCACTCTAGCGACGGAGGCTGCTTTACCCTCTGGGGTGGCAAGGTTCTCGGCGATCATCTCAGTTTCCACGGGCCCAGGCACCAGCGTGTTTGCCCGGATGCCGTCGGCCGCATGCTGAATGGCCGTATGCCTGGAAAGTGACAGCAGCGCCGCCTTGGACGCACCGTAGGCGCTGCTCCTTTTGCTGCCGACAAGCGCGGTGGTAGACGCGACGTTCACTATCGCCCCCCCGCCCCTGCTGCGCATTGAGGGGATGACCCCTTTAGTACCCAGAAACGCCCCGTCAATGTTCACGCCCATCACGCGCTCCCAGTCGTCCAGGGCGGTGTGTTCGATGGCCTCTGTCTGGTAGACACCGGCGTTGTTGACCAGTATGTCGACGCCTCCGAAGCGGTCCACACACGCTCGTACGGCCGCTTCCCAGTCGGACTCTGAGGACACATCGAGTCTGACAAACAGGGCCGACCCTCCATCTGCGGCGATGTCGGATGCGACCTGCTGACCCGCCTCTTCGGCCACGTCTGTGACGACGACCCTCGCCCTTTCGCGGGCGAACAGGCGCGCCTGTGCACCGCCAATATCACCGCCGCCGCCGGTCACCAGGGCAATTTTTTCCAGCAATCTCATTGGGCTGAGTAACCCCCGTCCACTACCAGCTCTGAGCCGGTGGTGTACGAAGAATCGTCGGACGCCAGGAACAGCACCATCTTTGCCACCTCTGCGGCCGTACCCATTCTGCCCATGGGGATTTTCGACATGACCAGCGGGCCCAGTTCCGGGTCCGCCATGAGGTGCTCGACCATCTTTGTGTCGATCACGCCGGGGTGTACCGAGTTCACCCGAATGCCTTCGGCGGCGTAGTGAATCGCCGCGGCCTTGGAGAACATCCTCACCGCTCCCTTGGACGCTGTGTAGGCCCCCTCCACGGCGTTGCCCACCAGGCCAGCCGTGCTGGAAATATTGACGATGGACCCGCCTCCTGCACGTCGCATTGAAGGAATGACGGACTTGGTACCGAGAAATACCCCTCGCGCGTTAATGGCCATAATGTCGTCCCAGTCGGCGACCGTTGTCTTGTCGATGACGGTCGTTCTGTAGACGCCAGCGTTGTTAATTAGCACGTCTACCGGGCCGAAGCGCCGCTCTGCCGCCGCGATGGCCGCTACCCAATCGCTCTCTTTTGTTACGTCGAGCCTGTGGAACAGGGCTTGCCCTCCGGAAGCCTCAATTTCACCGGCGACTTTGTTGCCGTCTTCCTCCGCCAGGTCGCCAAGAAGCACCTTCGCGCCTTCGGCTGCGAACAGCCTCGCCTCGATCGCTCCCATGGCCCCCGCCGCGCCGCTTATAACGGCCACTTTTCCTTCTAGCTTCATCTCTTCGCTCTCCAGTTCTCAGGCTTGAATCGGTTACTGGGCCGTCCATCCCCCATCTATGACCAGTTCCGACCCGGTCATGTACGACGACTCGTCAGAGGCGAGGAATAGCACACCGTGAGCTATCTCCTCCGGCATGGCCATGCGGCCCATCGGGTGCAGGGTATCGAAGCGGTCCAGATGCGACGGCTCGTACGTCTCTCTGAGCATGGGCGTGTCCACAGGACCGGGGAACACCGTGTTCACCCGGATGCCGTCGCCAGCCATCTGCACCGCGGCCGACCTGGCCAGGCTGCGAATAGCGCCCTTGGACGCATGGTACGCCGCCCCCAGCTTGCCAGCGGTCATAGCCGAGACCGACGCGACGTTGACTATGGAGCCGCCCCCAACCCGTCTCATGGCCGGTACAGCGTGTTTAATGCCGAGGAATGGCCCGGCGGCATTCACAGCGACCATTCGGTCCCACGTCTCAACCGTCGTTTCGGTAATGGTTTCGGGCGACAGGACTCCGGCGTTGTTGACCAGCACGTCGAGAGCCCCGAAAGTTGTCGAGGCCAACTCAATGGCCTGCTCCCAGTCGCCCTCACAACTCACGTCGAGTCGGCAAAATACGGCGATGGATTGCCCATGATCGCTGTTTATGGCGTTGGTGACAGCCCGGCCGCCCTGTTCGAGCACATCACAGACGACCACGTGCGCGCCCTCGCGTGCGAACATCGCCGCCTCAACGGCTCCCTGCCCCCTGGCGGCTCCGGTAATGAGTGCTGTCTTCCCTGCCAGTCGCCCCTCGGTTGCGCTTCGTTTCAACTCCATTGTGGCCATGCTACAGGGGGCCGCGAGCCCGCATCAACGGCTTCACAATTGGCATCTTATTAAGACAAGCACAAGAATTGACCTTGACGCGAACGTGCGTTCTGTTCTATTTTTGTTCTAGTAACTGGCAAGGAGGATGGGATGAGCAACTCAGGTACCGTCGCCCAGTTGGAGATGCCGGGCATGCCGAAGGCGTCGTACGCAGACGTAGGCCCAGCAGACGTAGCACCAGGGAAAGAGGTTCTCTACCTCGGTAGGCTCATTGGTGGCCCTCGATACGGGTCGCGGGGCGTCGTTCGAGAGGTGCGCGGCCGCAAAGCAATTGTGGAAATAGGCCGTGTGCGCAGTGGTCGGCCGAGCGACATCTGGCACATTCCCTACTACTTCCTGGCAGACCCGAGCAGGGCCGCCTAGCCGGGCTTAACCCTTTGGGGCCTCTTCGGCTTAGTCCTCTTGGCTACGCTGAGCCCTGAGAAACTCCTCCAGTTCGGCAACCATGGCGTCCGAACTGGGCATAGGCCCGCCCTGCCGTTCTGTCGGCACCTCAGAGTCGTAACGTCGCTCCAGCATTTTCACGTACTCGACAATGTCCTCCTCCGCCACTATCGCCCGCCCCACTTCCCGTTCCCATACCGCCCCAGCGTCCCGTAGCTCCCTGAGTTCGTCGTCCAACAGCATGGTTGGGTCCAGCACGTCCCTCAATGCAGCCAAAAGGCCGTACGTAGCCTTCGGGTTGGGAGACGTCGTTACATAGTGGGGCGAGTGAGCCCACAGGCTGACGTAGGGGATGTCTTTTTTCTGGCACGCGTCCATAAGCGCCGTGTGGATACCCGCCGGACCCTCGTAGCCCGACTCCAAAATGCCCAGGTTTCCGATCGTATCGAGGTACTGACCGGTAGTCGCAACCCCGGTAATACGGGTTTCACGAGAATGAGGCACGGCGTCCATAAGCGCCCCCAGCGTCACGATTGTCTCTACACCGAGTCGTTCAGCCTCGGACATCAGGATGTCTGTGTAAGAGCGCCAGCGCAGGTTCGGCTCTGTTCCAGCAAACAATAATAGGTTCTGATCTCGCCGCTCCGGGTCGGAGTAAGAGAACTCGTTTTCCGGCCAGGACATACTGCGGCGGCCCGTCGCATCCACGGACGTGTAAGGCCGTACTTCGGTCAGGACGTAGTACGGTTCGGGGTCGATTTCGGCGAAGGCTCGGGCCCCAGTCAATCGCCCGAGGAATTTGACCGCGTTCGTCGATGACTGGGCAGCGTCCGGCCAGCCCGCAAACGCCGCTATAAGAAATCGGGCCTCATGCTGCGGCCGTTCGTGAACTATCAAACCATCCATGGCCTCAAGATAGCACAGGAACTCAACGGTTTTTGGGTGAGGGAACCAACGGGAGAAAGTGGATATCAATGCGGATATGATGGGTGGCGAATCCGAGGAGAGAACACCCATTACCAAACGCACTATTGGAGTCGTCATCGAGGACGGCACCACCGATCAAATGATGTCCACCATCAAACGGGCGGACAGCGCCGGGGTGCCCGCCGCCTGGATGATCTCTGTTGCCGGGCATGACGTG
>CAUZIR010000068.1:0-8026 GCA_963579815.1 Dehalococcoidia bacterium | reverse complement strand
GTACGCATGGACACGGTCCGTGTCCCCTCAGGCGGCCACTACCGCACGCCGCACTACATTCGCGGCAAGCGTGGCACCGTTATGCAGGCGCTTAGCTCGTACCCGAACCCCGAACTGAAGGCATACGGCGGCGACGGCCTCCCCCGCCAGCCGCTCTATCGCGTCCTGTTCGACCAGTCCGACCTGTGGGGCGCGCGATACACCGGCCCGGCTCGCGACCGTCTGGAGATCGAAATCTACGACCACTGGCTGGAGCGGGCTTAACCCGGCTCATCAAGAGTAGGAGCGAACTGTGAGCGACGATCAAGACATACGCGTAGAGCGGGAGGAAGACGACCCTCACGCCGCCCAGAACACGCTCAGCCGCTACGCCTTGCGCATCGAGGCGCTGGCCGAACTGCTGGACGAGAAGGGCATCGTGTCAGGGCAAGAAATCGAAGACTCCATGCACCGTATGGAGCGCTCCACACCGTCCAACGGCGCGGCCATCGTCGCCCGCGCCTGGACCGACCCGGCGTTCAAGACCCGGCTCATCAACGACCCTCTGTCCGTGCTGGACGAAATGGAAATTCGCTTGGAGCACGACCCTGGGCTGACCATCCTGGAAAACACCCCCGACCTGCACCATGTCGTCGTGTGCACCCTGTGCTCGTGCTACCCCAGGCGTCTGCTCGGCCGCCCGCCGGACTGGTACAAGTCCCTCGCGTATCGCAAAAGGGTCGTCGTAGAGCCGCGCAACGTCATCGGCGAGTTCGGCTACGACGTGCCCGAAGCCGTCGAGGTTCGCGTCGTCGACTCCAGCGCCGACATGCGCTACATGGTGCTGCCCGTCCGGCCCGACGGCACCGAGGACATGACACGAGAGCAGCTGGGAGCGCTCGTCACACGAGACAGCCTCATCGGCGTCAATATTCCCGACTCCCCGTAGTGGGGGGACTCGGCCTAGCGTCCGACTCGCCGCTAGGCGGCCCTAAGGAGCCGCCGGCCGGAAGCGCCACAGGGCGACGGCCAGGAACAAGGCGGCGAACACGACCAGCGCGGCCATCTCTGCCGTGACATCCCCGGCGGTCGCGCCGAACAACATCAGCTTGTTGAACGCCTGGTTGGCCCACCCGTGCGGCGTGATCTTGGCCAGCGCCTGCATCCAGTCCGGCGTTATGAACAGCGGCCACCACGAGCCCCCTAGCGGCGCCAGCACCAGCGACACCAGCACCGCCGCCGAGTCCGCGCTGCGCCTCGTCTTCACCAGCGCCGCCAGCGTCACCGCGAACGCCGCCGAAACTACCACCATGAGCACGGATATACCAACAACAGTGACCGGGGACACTCCCAGGTCGAGCCCGAAGGCGAAAATGCCCACGATCCACAGCACCGCTAGCTGCATCATGCCCCTGTACAGGCCGGTCAAGAATTTACCGAGAATGATCGACTCGCGCCGCACCCCGTTCGACATCAGCCGTTCCAGCGTGTGCGACTCCCGCTCCCTGGCGATCTCCTGCGCGCCCATTGCTGCGGCGAAGAACACGAACATGACGAGGTAGCCGGGCAGGGTGAAGCTGGAGGCGTTGAACGGCTCGACGTCACCAACCTGCTCTGCTTTGTACGAAACGGGGCTGCGCACCTGTGGGACCGATGCCCGGTCGAAGTCGGTCCCGTCACCACTGGCCTCTGGCCCGAGCGTAAACACCGCCTCGCCAACGACCCGGTTTAACGTAGTTATATCGGCTAAGGACTTGGCGATGCCCTGCAACGCGGCGGCGGTCTGGGGGTAGTCTACCGACGCCGCCACTTCTATTATCGCGGCCTTCATGGGCGTCGCGGGCGTTGCAGGCTCGCCCGCCAGCAGCGCCTCGGAGAACCCCGCCTTCAGCGCAATGAAGCCCTCAATCTCGCCCGTGTCCAGTTGGCGCACGGCTTCGGCGTACTCCAGTTCGGCGAACCTGCTCCCTGTGAGCTTGCCCCCTGAGGTCGGGACTTCGGGGTCTGCGAGCAGGCCGTCCATCACGTCCCGCGCAATATCGCCGGTGTCCTCGCTGGCGACGTAGAAAGTAAGCCGTTTGTCGCCAGACCCCACGTCTCCAAGAGCGAGAGTAAAGCCGAGAATGAACAGGAACGGGAAGGCGAGTGCGAACGCGACCGCGAACCGGTTGGTGAAGAAAATCTTCGTGTCTTTCACGCTCATCAGCAACGCCTGGAATATCATCCGGCTCATCGGTCCGTCGCCCTGAATCCCCAGCGCGCCACTGCCAGTGCCACCAGCGCCACGCCTGCCATTACAGCCGCTTCAAGGCCCTGGTCCAGCAGCGATTCACCGCCGGAGATGATCGAGTCCAGCGCGTCGATGGCGTAGCGGTTCAGCGTAAAGCGGCTGAGTACGTCCAGTGCGCCGTCCACGGGGAAGAAAGTCCCCCCGAACACCGTCATGAACATGGTTATGACCACGCCCGCCCATACCGCCTGGTCCCGGCTGGTGGCCAGCGCGCCGATGGCTAGGCCGATAGCGGCAACAGCCCCGGCGATGAGCAGGCAGAACGCCATTACTTGAAAGTACTGGAATGCCCCGGCGACTTGTAGCGCGGCAAACCCCAGGCTAAGCAGCACCAGCGCCTGGAACATGGCGCGAAACAGCCCGGCCAGGAACTTGCCCACGAACATCTGCCCCAGCGTCAGCCTGGTGGTCATCAGCCGTTCCAGCGTGCCCAATCGCCTGTCCTCCACCATCGACTGCGACCCGAGCGTGACTGCGAAGGTGAGGAACATGACGAGAATACCCGGCATGAGTCGGTCCACGAAGTCGTCGTCGCCATCGCCGCCCAATCGGCGTGACGTAACGGTCACCGGGGGCAGCTCCCGGCTCGCGGCCAGTAGCCCGGCGACCGTCGCGTCGATGCGTTCCGGCTCTACGTCGCCATCTAGTGCCGCGGCGACAGCCACCCTCGCCGCCGCCTCAGAAGCAACCCTGTCGGTGACCCCGCGGACAATGCTGACGGCTATCTGCCCCGCATTCCCCCCGTTGCCCCGCTGTCGTGTGACCACCTGCGCGGGCTCCCCAGCAACGACCGCCTCCGAGAACCCGGCAGGGAAAACGACGGCCGTGAGAATGGCCGAGCGGTCCAGCTTCGCCGTCGCCTCGTCGTCGCTAAGAAGCTCGACCGTCAGCCCGTCGATTGCGTCCAGCCGCTGCAAGATCTCGCCGGTGACGACGCCACCGTCTAGGTCCACGATAGGGGCCGTGCCATTGAACGAAGGTTCGCCGGAGAACGTCCCGTACATCAGCGCGAACAGCGCTATCGGCAGGGCGATACCGAAGGCCAGTTCACCCCGGTCGGCCAGGTACCTCCGAAGCTCAAAAACGGCGATGAAAAAGGGCCGCGTCACGCCCTGAATCAGCCTCGGCCTGAATCAGTCACGAAGACTGCGGCCAGTCAGCTTCAGGAAGACCTCTTCCAGCGTCACCTGCGCCGGGTCGCCGATGTTCGCCTTCAGCTCGTCCGGCGTGCCAATGGCGATCATCCTGCCGCCATCCATCACCGCAATGCGGTCGCACAGGCGGTCGGCCTCCTCCATGTAGTGCGTCGTGTACAGCACCGTCATGCCCTCATCGCGCAGGCGCAGCACGGTGTCGAAAATGTGGTTGCGTGACTGCGGGTCAATGCCCACCGTGGGCTCGTCCAAAAACAGCAGCTTCGGCGTTGCCATAAGGGCAATCGCGATGTTGACGCGCCGCTTCATGCCCCCGGAAAACTTCTCCACCCTGTCCCTGGCCCTATCACTCAGGCCGACCAGCGCCAGGTTCTCGGCCGCGACGGCCTTCGCGTCGCCGCCGCTAAGCCCGGCCATACGGCCAAAAAACACCAGGTTGTCGGTCGCCGAAAGCTCCGGGTACAGCGCCAGTTCTTGCGGGCACACGCCTATCAGCCGGTGTACGCGGTCGGGCTCGGAGGTCACCGAATGCCCGCCTATGGTCACGTCACCGCCGTCGGGCGTCAGCACCGTCGAGAGCATGCGAATCGTCGTCGTCTTGCCCGCCCCATTGGGACCGAGCAGCCCGAATATCTCCTGGCCGATAATCTCGAAAGACACATCGTCGACTGCAAGCACGTCCCCGAACGCCTTCGTCAGCCCGGACGCCACGAGGTAGGCGCTGTTCTCGTTTGGCTTGTTTGGCCTGTCCCCCGGGTGTTGAATTGGGTGTTCTTTGGGCATGCCCCTCGCCGTGTCTGCATAGCCGTCGGTTGGGTTAGAATGCGCCCACGAAATGGTACACCGGCCGCATTAGGCGGTCACAGGCGAGCGAGTAAGGGGCACGATGAGTAAGAGCAGCGATCTACTTAAGCGCGACAAGGCAGCAGTAGCGGCGGCCACCAAGGTCCGCTACAACCCCATGGTCATCGAGCGGGGCGAGGGGAATCGTCTCATCGACGTCGACGGTCGCAGCTACCTCGACTTCGCCGCCAGCTGGGCCCTCACCCATCTCGGCTACGACAACCCCGCCGTCATTGAGGCCGTCACCAAGCAGTTGGAGAAGACGACCTTCGCGGGCATTGTGTCCACCGTCTCCGGCCCTCCAGTCGAACTGGCCGAGCGGCTAATCGGCCTCATGGACGGCGACTTCGAAAAACGCGCTTGGTTCGGTCTGTCCGGCTCCGACGCCGCCGAAGCCGCCCAGCGCATGGTGCTCGCTTCTACCGGCAAGCGCCGCATCGTATCGTTCATCGGCGGCATGCACGGCACCAACGACTCCGGCATCGGCCTGAGCGGACTCCCAGGCGGCTCCGGCTTCGCCTTTGGCCCCCACGTGCTCAAGGCACCATTCCCCGACCCCTTCCGGCCGCCGTTCCCCGATGCAGGAGATCGGTTGACCGACACCTGCCTCGACTACCTGGAAAACTACCTGTTCAAAACAGTCTGCCCCCCCGAAGACACCGCCGCCGTGTTCGTTGAAACGGTGCAGAGCGACAGCGGCGACGTCGTGCCGCCGCCCGACTTCCTGCCCAAGTTGCGCGCTCTGTGCGACCGCAACGGGCTGCTGCTCGTCGTCGACGACATCAAAGTCGGCCTTGGCCGCACCGGCAAAATGTTCTCCAACGAAAACTTCGGCGTCGAGGCCGACCTGCTGTTGCTCGGCAAGTCGATGGGCGGCGGGTTGCCGCTCAGTGCGATTGTGGGTCGGGCAGAAATCCTCGACACCGGCTTCGCTGGCTTCACCACGTCTGGCAATGCCGCCTGCTGCGCGGCCGGGTTGGCCACCGTGGACGAGGTCATCCGGCTGGGGCTGGCCGAGCGCTCCGCCGAGAATGGCGCGTACCTGCAAGCCAAACTCAAAGCCGCCTTGAGCGGCTACGACGTCGTCGGAGACGTGCGCGGCATGGGCATGATCCAGGGCGTAGACTTCGTCACCGAAAAGGGCAGCAAGACCCCGAACCGGGACGCCGCCGCCAAAATCGTCTACCGGGCCTGGGAGCTTGGCCTCGTCCTCTACTACGCAGGCAGCTTCGGCAACGTCATCGAAATAACGCCCCCCCTCACGCTAACCAAAGCCGAGATCGACGAAGGCGTCGCCATATTCGAGCAGGCCGTCAGGGACTATTTAGAGGGCGCCATCCCCGACGAAGCTATCGCCGACTACGCCGGGTGGTTTGCTTGAAGGACCTGCTAGGCAACCCCCTCATCGGCTACGGCCTGATCGCAGCCTTCCTGGCCATCATCATCTTGCTGGCCCTGGTGCTTCTCCTGGTATAAGGGTGCTCTTACTGGCATCGCGAGTCACAGCGTCGGCGGCTGGTAACCTCCCGACGCGCGCTCGACCACGGTCGCCAGCGCCAGCGCCACGTCCTCGCGCCACGGTCGCGCGCCTATCTGTACGCCAATTGGCAGGTCCTCGGGCGACGTGCCACCGCGCACCGACACCGCTGGCCACCCCGACAGGTTGTAGGGGTAAACGTAGCTGTTCACCGGAAAGACCTCTGGCTCAACGCTCGTACCGTGCAGGACGGCGGGCCGGGCGTTCACCGGGCTGACTATCGCGTCGTAAGACTGCATCCACCGCCACATCTCCGACCGTAGCTCGTCCAGCCCCGCCAGCAGCACCGCCAGCTCTGCGGCCGATATTGGCTCGTCGCCCTGCTTGCGCTGGAAGCCCGCTGTCAGCGGGTGCACCCTCTCGGTTCCGGCGCTCTTAAGCAGCGCTCTTATCCCGCACCCGGCGTCCGCCCGCCACACCGAGAACAGCGTCTCGAACGACCGCTCTATGCCAGGCGGTCGATCTTCTGTCACCTCGCACCCGGCGTCGCGCAACGCATCCACCGCGCTCTTTACGGCTGCGGCTGTCTCGGTGTCCGAAGCCATCACCCCGTTGTCGGTGAACCACGCGACCCGCTGCCCCGACACATCTATGTCAGTCGGGGCGCTCAGAGCCACGCTCGCTATGTGCGGGTCGCTCTCGTTCGGGCCGACCAGCAAAGGGAACACCAGCGCCAGGTCTTCCACGCGGCGGGAGAGCGGGCCGACCACGTTGAACGAGTCGGTCATGCCTGTAAATGCTGGCCAGTGACCTGTTCTAGGCACCCGACCCGCTGTTGGCTTGAGCCCGGCGATGCCACAGCAGTGCGCCGGTTGCCGAATCGACCCCCCGGCGTCGCTGCCGATGCCGATGGGCGAGCCGCCGCACGCGATCAGTGCCGACTCGCCGCCGCTGGAGCCGCCCGGAGTTCGGCTCAGCCCGTACGGGTTGTTCGTCCGGCCGTACACGAAGTTATCAGTCTCCAGCGCCAGGCAGCCTTCGGGCACGTTCGTCTTGCCCAGCAAAATCGCCCCGGCCGCACGCATACGGGTGACAACCGTCGCGTCCGCGTCTGCCACCACATTCTTGCGACCTAGAGTGCCGCCAGAGAACGGCTCACCGGCCACAGCCAGCGCGTCCTTCACCGTGAACGGCACGCCGTGCAGCGGGCCAACCTCGTCGCCCCTGGCCAGGGCGCCATCGGCCTTGCAGGCTTCCTCCATGGCCCTGTCGAGAGTCGGCACGACGAGCGCGTTGATCGTCGGATTGACCTCGTCAATGCGAGCATAGTGCGCGGCAACAACTTCGCTTACTGTCGCCTCGCGCAGGCGGATCATGCGGGCCAGGTCAGAGGCAGAAAGAGAAGTCAGTTTCATGAGCCGGATTATAAGTGGGGCCCGGTTTGACCGGGTATGCGAGCGCTGCTAGTCTGCGTCGCATCGCCCCAATCATGGGGCACAGGACCCCCAAGTCCTGGCAAGAGGAGCGCATTATGGTCGCTGCAACATCACTCAGATCACAGGTCGAAGAGATCGTCAGCGAGTTCTCCGGCCGCGTCAGCGTCTCGGCCAGCAACCTGGTCTCAGGTGAGCGGCTGGACATCAATGACTCCGAAGTGTTCCCGGCCCTCAGCGCGATCAAACTGGGCATCATGGCCGAACTCTTCTTCCAAATTGAAGAGGAGGGCAAGATCGCCCTCACCGACGAAGTCACCGTCAACCAATCCGACCTGCGGCTCGGCACCGGCGTGTTTCGCGAGTTCGAAACCCCGTTCGAAATCACCGTAAAAGACGTCTGCATGATGATGGTCGTCGTCAGCGACAACACCTGCACCTGGCTGCTCAGTGATCTGGTAGGTAAAGATCGCATCAACGCCCGTATGCGCACCCTCGGCATGAACGAGTACTCCCTCAACTCGGATTTGGGCGCAGACACATTCGATGAGTTGGCGGGCAAAGACATCGACGCCTACTCCGAGTGCTCCTCCCGCGACTTCACCAGCCTGGTCACGTCGATTGCCCAGGGAACATTGGTGTCTGTGGCAGCATCTGCTCAAATGCTCGACATCATGGGCCGCTGCCAGCACATCGAGTGGCTCGGCCGCTACCTGCCGCTAAACCAGTTCCCCGCCGAGGCGGGCATTGAGCCCACCTACAAGCTGTACAACAAGCTGGGCGCGTACCTGCACGGCCGCTGCGACACCGGCCTCATCACCGGGCCAAATTTGCGATACGTCATCACCGT
>CAUZIR010000067.1:0-8053 GCA_963579815.1 Dehalococcoidia bacterium | reverse complement strand
GCGCGCGCCGGGCAGACCTCCGCACCAGGGCCCTTGGGACTGCCTGGTTCGCCCACCGAGCCATCGCCGAACCGGCCAGCGGCACGCCCGCCCGGTACGGCACCAGCGAGGGGTACGCCTGCACCCACAGCCTATCGGCGAACTGCACCGGCCCTCCGGCGAAGCGTCCCCACATGCGGCCGACCTCGCGTCGCCGGGTCAGCAGCGACAGCGGGTGGAACTGCGACTCAACGTACAGCACGTTATCGCCGCGGGCCGCCCAGTGCCGGGCGAGGTGGTGCTTGCTCACCTGTGACGGGGCGTCCCAGGTGGGGCCGTACAGGAATACATACGAACGCGGTTCGGTCATGTCGACAGCCTGCCAGAAGGGAGTCTCACGGTGTTTGTCTTTCCAGCAACTCGTAAACAAGAAACTCGACGGTATCCGAACCGCCAAAAGTGCGACTGCGCACGACGTTCTCCTCACCCCGATGTACCAGTCCTAAGCGGCCTTCGGCCTCCAGGCCCGCAAGCAAAACGAACGGCCTCGCTCCAAAGTCGCTCGGTGTCACCGGGGGCAACTCCAAGTCCGTCAACAGTTCCTCCAGGGCCCGCTCCTTGTAACTCGGTCCGCCCACCCGGACGGCCCAGCCCAGCAGAGTCGGTTCAACATCGACCGCGCCCTGTACGACCACGTGCGTGACGCCCACTTCGCTCAGTTTCATCACAAGTCCGTCCGGGTCGGTCATGTCATGGTAGGCGAGATGGCCCTGGTAGGCCGAGTCCCCTACAAGCCAATCCAGGTCGAAGTAATACCACCCGGCCAGGCCCATGACCAACACCTTGGCGTCTTGGGGCAGATTCTGGTTCACCCACATCACCGATGAGATATTGGAGACTTTCGCCTCCAGGAAATCGTCTCTCGACTCCGCCCCGAAAACCACCGGGAAGAACCCCGAGTTGAACGCCACACTCACCCCCAGGGTGCCGACCAGCGACAGACCCAGCAGCCCTGCAGCGGCCAGCGCCAGCCATCGACGCCCTGTGCCAGAGACGGCCACCACGCCAGCCCCTGCCAGGACAGCCAGAAGCGGGTGGACGACCTGGATGTACCTGGGCTGCTGGTATCCGGCAAACCAAACCACGTAAGCCAGCGCGGCAAACGCTGCCAGGGCCGCTAATAAGCTACCGGTCGCCTTATTGCGAGCGGTAGCAAACAGCCAGGCCGCAGGTATGAATATGAGCAGGATGGGGGTAAGCAGCGACCCGCTCAGCGGCCCACGGTTCTGCGTGAAAGAGCCGATCTCGTTCGTCAGGTTCCAGGGGCCCAGTACGAAGTTCAACACAGACTTACCCGGCCCTGTCTCCCACGACGAGAACTTGTCGAAGTGCCAGTCGGTCCACATGTCACCCCGGAACACTTGGTAGCCGATGGGCCACAGCGGGTCACCAGCCGCAACATAATTACGGATCAGCCACGGGCCCAGCACGAGTCCGAACGCGAGTGAGAACGCAACGAGTGCGACGGCCGTCCGGCGTGGCCGCTGCAATACACCGGTCCCCTGCACCACCAATATCACCGCAAGTCCGGCCGGCCCTGCGAGCAGCGCCCACGGCTTGGTCGCCCCGGCGAGGCCGCCGAGCAGGCCTGCCAGCAGTATCCAGCGCAGGTCCGCATCTTTACTGGCCGTTAGCAAGGCATACACGGCCAGCACCGCGAAGAACGCAGCTCCCATCTCCACCATCGGAGCAGCGGCAAGTTCGGTCGTCATGGGCAGCGAGTAGAAGATCGTGGCGGCGATCAGGCCAACCTTCCAGCCCGCGAACCGGCGACCTAGCACGAAGACTGCGCCAGCGGTCAGTAGCGAGAAAGAAAAGTGCGTAACCGCCGGGGCAATATCGCTAGCGACGAGCAATTCGACGGTGTAGCCGACGTGCAGGACGCCGGGAATGTTCCAGAAAATCACCGGCACGAAAGGGAACCCGCCGACGTCGGCGTAATAGGCCGAAGACGCCAGGTGGTGCCGCAGCGGGTCCGCCATGCTCGGGGGGGCCATCGCGCCGACTAAATTCAAAAAAGCGTGAACAGCTATCACGGCCACCAGTGCCAGGGCCCAGGCTGGGGGCTGCAGCTTACGGAGCCGCTCGAAGGCGGCGCGCGACTCAGCAGTAATCCCCTTGTACTGGGCCAGGGCAATCGCCCCGGCGACGGCGTAGACCACCCACGCCGTCGGTTTGTTTAGTACGTCACCAAGCCCGAGAAACAGGTACACAGCGATGATGGCCCCAAAGCCGAGCGCGAGCGCGAAGAGTCCGCCGTCCAGGCGCCTTACGCCCGCAGGGCCGTTGTCACCCATGGCATGGACGATGGGCCGCCCCACGCCGTAGCTGAAGGCCGTGAGTCCTGCGTTGAACGCCAGTGCGACGACGATGTCCGCTGCCATGCGCCTCAGACCCCGCCGAAGATGCGATCAAGAACGTCGCGGATCGAGTCGAGCGAGCCGGAAAACTGGCCCAGGTACGCCACCAGCACGCCCACGGCCCAGGCTGAAAAGACCATCGGCTTCCAGTGGTCCTTTATAAAACGAACCAGCATTGGGCGAGCTAGGACGGACTTTATCGAGCCCACCGTCAGTGGCGGCGAGAGCCGAGGGAGATCCTCAACTCGGCCACCTGCTCTGCGACCATGCCTATGAGAAACACGATCACCGCCGAAACGGCCAGGAATACGGCAGAATTTGGTACATGCAGGCGGCTCTCATCGACGATGGTAAATACGAACGAGGCGACGGCCATGAGGAACATAATTACCGCGGCGGGCAGGAAGACGCGCAGAGGCTCGAAGAGCACCACCATCTTGCCGATTATGGTGAGAAAACGGATGCCGTCTCGCGCCGGGCGCACCTTGGACTTTCCTTCTCTTTTCGCGGCCTCCACGGTGACGAAGTCGACCGTGTGTCCGGCCTTAATGAAGGCCATCGTGGTGGTGGTGGGGTATGAGAACTTGTTCGGCAGCAGGTGCACGAAGCCCAGGACCAGTTCCGTTTTGAAGGCCCGAAACCCTGAGGTCAGATCCTTTATTTTGAAGCCGGTCAAGTATGAGGCGAGGGCCTCAAACGCCAGGTTGGCGAACCGGCGAGGCCAGTCGCCCTTGGTCTGCCGCGTCCGGGCCGCGACGACCAGGTCGTACGGACCAACGCGCTCGTACAGCCGGGGTATGTCGGCGGGATTGTGCTGACCGTCGGCGTCCATCAGCACCAACACCTCGCCCTGGGCCGCCCGAATAGCGGTTTTAACGGAAGCACCGTTACCCAGGTTGTAGGGGTGCCGAATCACCCTGAGCACGCCGTCCAGTTCCGACACCAGATCGTCCAGTATTTCGGAAGTCCCGTCGGATGAGCCGTCGTTGACGGCCAGTATCTCGTAGGAAACCCCCATGCCGTCGGCCACGCCTTTGACGGCGAGAAGTGTCGTGCGAACCGCCTCGACCTCGTTGTACACGGGAAGGGCGATGGTCAGGTCCAGGCTCCCGCTATTTTGGGCTGCCCCACTGCGCTCTGTCGTCAAGTTATCCGGCCTTCCTGGCGATGGTCATGGTGTTGATGCCGAGCATGAATTTGGTCTCCGTCTCGACCGCGAAACCGGCCTTCGTCAGCATGGCTTTCAAGTCCGACTGTTTTATGCCCCACACCTCGTGGTGGTGATGATCGCGCACCTGCTGGTCCGGGTCCCAGCGCTGTCGCAGCCTGTGCCACGTGCGGGATATGTTCGGTGGGATCATCGTCACCACCAGGACGCCCCCGTCCACCAGCACCCGCCGGGCCTCGACCAAAACGTCATCCCTGTTCGGAATGTGATTGAGCGCAGCCACAATGGTAACGGTTTCAAAGCTGCCGTCCGGGAACGGCAAGTCGGACGTGTCCTCGACTACGACGTCCACGTCGCCCCAGTCGTGCACGTCCACCCCCTGCCCTTCGCTTCCGTAGGTTCGAACAAGGTCGTTGCTGCCGCAGCCAATATCCAGCAAACGGCCAGTCACCTGGGGAAGCACCGTCCTAATCCGCCAGGACAGCAGCAGGCCGGTCAGAGACAACAGACTCATGGTATCCAGTGCTCGATATTCAAAACTGGGGCACGACCTCGCACACCTTCATCTTGTCGCTCAGGTAAATAACCGGCCACTCGTTCCCGCACAGTTCGTGCAGGCTGTCCTCGACCCACATACCTGGCGGGTATTCGGTCACGTAACGAACCTCGGGCCACAGTACGACATAGTCGCTACCTAGCTCCTCCACTCGGGCCCTAACGTACTGCGGATCCTTCATACCCTCTGGGAAGGGGTCCTTTCTAGCTAGGAGATAGTGTCTTTCCGTGGCGAAGTCGAGGTAGTAGCTACGCGTATCCCAAATGAGCAGCGAACTACCGGCCGGGAGGGTCTCGTTCAAGGCAATATAGTCGGGGTACCACTCAAAGCCGGTGTCGTCGCCCGGCAACCGTTCGGTAAGAAATTCGCGTTCGTCCTGGGCGGTAATCGTCGCCACTATCGAGTCCGTGTGAAACCGGGCCACCGTGCCCAGCGCGAACAGCATCCACAGCGTCATGGAAACGGCCATCAGGCCCCCCAGACCCTTCTTCGCCCAATCGGGTAGCTGGTCAGAGCGCCACAGGATCCAGATGAGATACGCGGCAATTACCAGCATCAGCGCGACCACGGGGATGAACGAGCGCAGCCTCACAAACGTCCAATACCACAGGGCGCCGGTGGTCACCACGCCCGCCGCCATATACCAGATGCGTCTATCCACCCGGACCACGGCCAGTAATGGGATGGCGGCCAGTATGAACGGCCCCATCACCCCGCTGCGGAACTTCTTCGGGTCGAACACCAGGTCCCAGGGAGACGCCACAATCCACGAAAGCGAGTGCCACGGCCCCACGTCTCGCTGCTGGTCGGCCGCCATATAGGCGATGGCGGAGTCATTGAAGTCCCTGGCCCCGAATACCCCGTCGAAAAACGGCCACAGCGGGTTGCCGGTGAGCGCCCACGCCTTGGCAAACCAGGGGACGACCATGGCCAGCGCCACCACGCCGACTATTACACCGGCACTGACCGCGCGCACCGGCCCCCCGCCCGACCGCCTCCAGGCGTACAGAATTGCCAGAGCGGCGAGCCCTATGGCACCGTACGCGCCGGGCAGCCGGGAACCTGCAGCGAAGAGCCCGGCGAGTATGCCCACGACGACGAGCCACCAATCGTTCTCAGCGTCCATCCAGTTCACAAATGCAGCGAAGGCCATGAACAAAAACAGGCCGTTGGCTAGGTCGGGAACAGCCCGCGCCGACAGGACCACCACGTCGCTGACTCCATAAAAGGCCGCGCCTGCGGCCAGGGCAACCGTGATGGGCACAAAGCGCCGGGCCAGGTCGACGACCGCGGCCACCAGTAGCAGCCCCATCGCCCACTGCACTATCTGGGTACCCGAATCGCTGCCCAGACCCATCGTCCACATCTGCAACATCTGCACCTGTTGGGGTTGCTGGTGAACCTCCAACGTGGGTAGGTAGAAAAACTCGCCACGCTCGAGGTAAAGCTCCGGAAGGCGCACACGGTAGATGAGCTCGTCTATGCCGATAACCGGGGCCATCGCGGCCAGCAGATTGAGCAGGCCCATCAGCGTAATGAAGCCGCCGAGCACCCACCCGGCCGGTCCAAGCGCTCGGAGCCAGCCTGTGAGCCGCCCGCCGAAACCTTGGGCGATGTCGCGCGGCCACGCCAATTCGCCGAGCCGAACGAATCCGTACCAGCCAGCCAAGCCCACGGCGACGGCGACGAGTAGCGTGGCCAGCAGCGCGGGGGTGTTCAGGCCGCCGCTGAGGCCGAGCACGAACGGCACGTAGCCAATAAGCCCCAAACCCAGCCCGGACGCCAGCAAAACCTGCTGCGGGCGACCGGCACCCTCCAGCCTCAGGCTGTTGAGCAGCAGCAGCCCAAGGCCGCTACCGGCGACGAGCATCGCGCCGACCACCACTAGGTTGATGAGTTGCTCCATCAGCCGAACAGATCCCCGAGCCTGCTTAGCACGCTCGACACCTGGTCCCAGCGCTCGATGAGCAGGTCCACGTAAAAGTAGGCCTGGATGCCGACCAGCCACACAACGGCGGCGTACAGCAGCGCCCGTCGCGTGCGCGGGGTAGGCGCGGGCAGCATATTACCGAGTCGCGCTATCACTTCAGCTCGTAGAGGCACTGGCCAGCCTGGCACACCAGTTCCGTCAGGTAGAGCGACTGGAAATCGGGTCGGGCCAGCCACGCCTGCTCATGGCCGCGCTGCCCTACGACAAAGTCGTTGATATACACGTGCGTCACACCGTCGGCCCTGAGATCAGCGACGAACTGCTCCGGATCGGCGACGTCGGCCTCAGACTGGAAACGGTCCTGCAATAGCGTCCGTTCCAAATAGAGTCCGTTGGAGCCGGAGGGCGAGGCCACAACAGAGTTGTCGGGCGTCTCATCCCTAACGTGCGCCGTAACGGCCGCATTCGGGTACCACGGGAGCTTCGGCATGTTGCGTTGAAAATGCTCGTCGTCGGTCTTGACGTTAAAGGCCCTCGACGCATGGTCGAGCGAAACGAAGTTCACCCAACCCCAAGACGCGAAGTTCACCGCCAGCGCCGCCAGCAGCACCAGTGCCAGCGCCCGGCCGACCATCAGCCGCCTCTCGATCATCAGCGCCGTCAAATACCCTGCGACTAATGCAAGCAAACCGAGCGTCGGTAGCAAGTGGCGCGCGCGCTGGACGGCGAAGAACCATATAACGACCATCAATGCAGCGAAGACCAGCATGTGCCACGCCCGCCGGTTGACCCCGCGCATCACCAGCGCCAGGGGGATCACCGCCAGCATCGTCGGGCCAATCGACTTACCGTTGGGGCCCTCGGTGTCAGCGGCATTGCCCAGCATCGACATGTCCCATATGGCCTTGAAGAAGCCCCCTGCTCCACTGTCGTTGTTCAGGTTCGCCCCGGTGAAGCCCGGCGAGTCCGTCAGCACCAGCGCCCGCACCACCCAGATGACGGCGGGGACGGCCAGCACGCCCAGTGGCACGTACGCCAGCACCCAGGCCTTCACTCCCACTGCATCGCGGTCCGAGACAAGCCTGTACGCGATTCCGATCGCCATCGGGAGGGCCGTAAAGACGCTCGCTTGCTTGGCACCCCCGGCCAGGCCCAAAAACAGCCCCGCCAGCGCCAGCCAGCGCCAGTCCCGGCGTCCTTTTGCGGCGAAGTACCAGTGGCTAAACGCGAGCAGCGACAGTAAGTCGAACGCCGCCCAAGCAAGGTCGATCTTCCCCGACGCGGCCAGGTACGCCACCGTGGTCATGGCGTACCACAAGGCCACCCCCACGAGAGCGCCCCGACGCGACAGCCATGTCCTGCCAATGGCGTACACGGCGCCTGCGGCCAGCATGCCCATGGTCCAGGCGACAATGAGCTGTGCCACTATCTGCCCTTTGAGCAGGTAGCCGAAGGTCGAGAGCATCTGCCCGTTGGCCGGGAATACGGCGTTGTACGCGTACTCCACCGGCACGATGGCCCCCTCGCGGGCGTAGTCGCGGGCGGTGACGAGATACCCGGCCAGCGAGTCGCCCTCCAGCGTCGGAGCCAGCGCCACAACTAAGTAACCGATCGAGTACACCCCGATGGCCACCGCGATGCCGAGATACGGCCAATGCCGGGCGACAGACAGAGCCCGGATGTAGCCCCGGATGTTGAGAGATGGCAACTCCGGACGCCTGTAGTAGGCCCCCGCCGTAGCCACCAGGGCCATGCCACCGAGCACGCCCCATGCCACCGGCCGGTCGAACGCACCGGCAAACCCGAGAGCCATCTGTAAATACACGAGCGCCCCGAAGCCGAGGCCCATAGACAGGACGAGCCGGGTCGAACGGGCATCTGGTGCGAGTCCTATGACGTGAAGCAAGGCTCGGCCGAGCCCCCAGGCCGATGCAGCCACCAGCCCCGCGACCAATAATTCGACGGCGAACACCTCAGCCGCCCCCGAGCACCTCGACCAC
>CAUZIR010000066.1:0-8063 GCA_963579815.1 Dehalococcoidia bacterium | reverse complement strand
AGCCCGCCACCAGCCGGATGGCCTGGAACGGGATTGCCTGGTGAAAAAAGACGATACCGGCGTTTATCGCCAGGACAAGCGTTGCCGCCGCCATGGTGAGCCAGGGTCCGTCTCCCCCATAGCCGTCGGTCATCTCCGCTACGAAGTAGACGAGCGCTATGGCCGAGACAACGGCGATGAAACCGCCGAAGAAGCCGACCGCTCGCTCTTCCAGGTCCAGGTAGCTCTGCGCCGCCATAGCGATTACGAAGACCGCCCAGAGAAGGATCAGGCCCTTCATTATCGTCATGTTAGACAGAACGTTGGCCTCGGTGGCTGCGCCCTGGATCAGCATCGGATCCATAACGAGTGCGATCAAAGAGACGAGCCCGAGCCCGCCGACGACGATGCCCATGCCCCGACCTTCTGCAAATAGTCCCAGGTGGTTCCAAGACTGGGCGAACAGCGCCCCTCCAATTAGTACTAAGAAAGCGGCTTCCATAGCTCCTCCTCAATGGCCCCCGTGTGGGTGCGGGGATGCGGCCGCTATGAGCGCCGCACCCAATTCATACGAAACTTCGTCGCATTGGCGACCGGAACAATTTCACACAGTTCTAAGAAAGTGTCTAGGACTTTAACGGCCTTTTAACAGCCTTTTAACGGGCTCTAGCGGTCGGGCATGGGCACGTAGGCCCGCTCGGCCTCGCCGGTGTACACCTGCCGAGGGCGGGCGATGCGCAGTTCGGGGTCGTTACGCATTTCCTCCCAGTGAGCCAGCCAACCAGACGTTCTGGGAATGGCGAACAGCACGGGAAACATGGAGGTAGGAAAGCCCATGGCCTGGTAGATGATTCCAGAGTAGAAGTCCACGTTCGGATACAGGCTGCGCTCTACGAAGAACTCGTCTTCCAGCGCGATCCTTTCCAGTTCCACGGCAACGTCTATGAGCGGGTTACGGCCGCACACGTCGAACACTTGCTCGGCCAGACCCCGGAGAATTTTCGCCCTCGGGTCGTAGCTCTTGTAAACCCGGTGGCCGAAGCCCATTAGCCGGAACTCGCGCGCCTTCACCTTGCGAATGAACTCGGGAACGCGCTTGACGTCGCCTATTTCGGTGAGCATGCGCACTACAGCCTCGTTCGCGCCGCCGTGCAGCGGGCCGTACAGCGCCGCAGTAGCAGCCGAGACCGACACGTAGGGGTCAGCGTCTGAGCTACCAACGCTACGCATGGCAGAAGTGGAACAGTTCTGCTCGTGGTCGGCGTGCAGGATGAAAAGCACGTCCAGCGCCCGTTCCAATATGGGGTCGGCCGAGTATTTGGGCTCGGTCGTGCGGAAGATCATGTTCAGGAAGTTCGCCGAGTAGCTGAGGTCGTTGTCCGGGTAGGCGTATGGCTGCCCGAAACTGTATCGATACGCGAAAGCTGACAGCGTCGGCATTTTTGCTATTAGCCGCCTGATGGACCGCTTGCGTACTTCCTCATCGTGCACGTTCCTCGACTTGGGGTAGAACGTGGATAGCGCTGCAACCGCGCTCACGAGTATGCCCATGGGGTGCGCGTCGTAGTGGAAGCCGTCGAGGAATCGCTTGATCTTCTCGTTGATGATGGTGTGGTGGGTAATGTCGAACGTCCAGGTTTGCAGTTCTGGCGCCGACGGCAACTGACCGTGAACCAGCAGATACGCAACTTCCAGGTACGTGCTTTTGGCCGCCAGTTCTTCTATGGGGTACCCGCGGTAACGGAGAATGCCCGCGTCACCGTCGATGAAGGTGATGCCGCTCTGGCACGACGCGGTGTTGGTGAATCCGGGGTCGTGGCCCAGCAGGCCGAAGTCGTCGTCAGAGGTTTTGATCTGGCGCAGATCAGACGCCTTGATGGCCGAGCCCCGGTCCGGGTAGGTCCCGGCGAATACTGGCACGTCGTAGCTCTCGCCAGTCCTGTTGTCGGTGATGGTCAGCGAATCGGTCATTGACGCCCCCTACTGGCTGTTTACTGGCCTTTACAGGCCCTTCACTGGGTGGTTTTCCAGATGCGCGGGCTTCTGGTTACCTCCATAATTCCGCTGTATTTGTCGAACAGGCTCCGGCGCTCGGTGTTGCTTTCCCAGGCCCACCAATAGTCGATGCTTTCCCACCGACTCAACGTCATGAAGGAGTCCGGGTTTTCGGCGCTGAACATGGTCTCGCCGGAAATGTAGCCCGGCGTGTTGCTGGCGATCTCCCACAACTCGGCCTGAAGTCTCTGGATGTCCCTGAGAGACCCCGGCTTCATCCGCCGCTCGACTGTTACCACTACGCTCAAGAGTCCGATGCCTCCAACTTCGCGATGGCCGATCCGTCCAATTCGATGCTCAGTGCATCTACGTTGGCGTGCACCTGCTCCGGTCGACTCGATCCGACTATCACCGAGTTGATGCCGGGCTTGGACAGGGTCCAGGCCGTCGCCACCTGGGAAGCGCTCTTGCCCATTTCTTTCGCCAGGGCGCTGACCCTGTCGGCCACCGCGAATGTGGCCGGGTTCCAGTAGCGGTCTCGGGCTGTCCCCGCGAGCGAAGACGCCATGTGGGTGTCGCCAGGCGGCGGTGCTTTCCGGTCATAGGTGCCGGTGAGCACGCCCCCTGCCAGCACCTGGTAGGGGAGAATCGCTACGTCCGCGTCCAAGCAGACGGGGACCAACTCATCTTCTATGTCCCTATGAGCAAGATTATAAGGGGGCTGAACAGTGTCGAATCGAACGTGCCCGCCGCGGTCGCTGGCCCATAGCGCCTTGACCAGTTGCCAGCCGGTGAAGTTGGAGCAGCCCACGTAGCGAATTTTCCCGGCAGTGACCAGGTCGTCGAGGGCGCGCATGGTTTCTTCCAAAGGCGTTTCCGGGTCCCATACGTGCACCTGGTAGAGGTCGATGTAGTCGGTGTCGAGCCGCCTCAGGGAGGCTTCCACGGCGTCCACGAGGTGGCCTCGTGATAACCCGCCCTGGTTTGGCCTCTCGCCCATCGGATACCCGCCTTTGGTCGCCAGGACTACTTCTTCGCGGCGATGGGATATGGCGCTACCGACCACGACCTCCGAGCGGCCGAGATGGTAGATGTCGGCCGTGTCGATGAAGTTGACGCCCGCGTCCAACGCCGTGTTGATGACGGTGTCGGCGCGCTCGTCGTCCACGTACCCGGCACCGAACATGTTGGTGCCCAGGCACAACTGGGAAACCTTCAGCCCGGCACGGCCAAGCTTGACGTACTTCATCTACGGGAACAGGGGGTCTGGGCTCTGAAGCAGTTCCGAGAACTTCTTTAGGAAGTCGGCCGCTACTGCGCCGTCCACGGTCTGGTGATCGACTGTCAGGCTGAACGTACAGACGTCCCGCACCACCACTTCACCGCCTTCTACGACCGGCTTTTGCCGGGTGGCACCGACGCCGAGAATAGCCGACTGGCCCCGGTTGAGGATGGGGGTGAACGTGTCCACCATGCCCAGCACTGAGATGGTGAACGTGCCGCCCGCCATTTCGTCCGGGGTTATTCCGCCCTTTTGGGCTTTCTTGGTCAGTTCCGACGTCTTTTTGGCGATGTCGGCCAGGGGCGTGTTGGCCACGTCCTTGACCACCGGCACTATCAGGCCCTCGGGCAGCGCTACGGCCACGCCAATGTTCACTTCGTCGAAGTAGTGGATGTTGCCGCCCGCCAGCACGGTGTTGAATATGGGCAGATCGCCTATGACCCGCGCGCACGCCTTGGCGTAGACGTGGGTGTTGGTGACAGGGCTCTTATTGGCCCGCGACCACTCTTTGCGGCGGCGCTGAAGTTCGGTAACGGGCACGTCCAGGGTGAAAGTCAACTGCGCCGTGGCCTTGATGGACGCCGTCATGTGCTCGGCGATGCCCTTGCGCATACCTGACATTTTCACGACTTTGGACGGCTCGGGTAGCCCGGCCAATATGGCGGCGGCTTCGGCGGCTTCGTTCGCCGCGTCTGATGAGGCTCCGGCCCCTGGCCCTGCGCCTGATTCGGAGAACCCGCGTACGTCGGCCTCGACGATTCGTCCTCGTGGCCCGGTCGCCGTTACTTGCGCCAGGTCAACGCCTAGCTTTGCCGCAAGTTTGCGGGCGCCAGGTGTCGAAGGGACGGGGTCTCCAGCGGCACGTGCGGGGGCCGCACGCCTGGCCACCGGGGCCGCTCTCGCTACCGGGGGCTTCTCCTTGGGGGGCTCGGGCACGGCTTCGCCCTCGGCGAGCAGGTAGCCCATGATGCCGCTCACGACCACGATTGAGCCCTCGGCGGCTACCCGGTGTAGACGACCGGCGGCGGTCGCTTCCAGTTCGTAGTTGAGCTTTTCGGTCTCTATCTCGGCGACTACCTCGCCCTGAGAGACCATCTCGTCGGTGTTTTTCATCCACTTGGACACCGTTCCCTCGGTCATTACCATGCCGAGTTTGGGCATCACGATCTCGGTCGCCATCAGTTCCTCCCGTGTGTTTTGACGCGCAGAGCGTCGCCCTTTGGAGCACGTCCCGGTTGGGGCGGCACTGGCGTCGCTACGGCACCCGTAGGGCTCGCCGTAACTTTACTCGTTGGGCTGCGCCTTGTCGAAACAGCCTTTATCATCTCCTCGTCAGCACTTACATGCAGGGGCGACCAGCAAGCTATCAGGAGAAGCAACCGACCATGCCCGCTGCCACGAAAGACCAGTGCCTTTGGATGTTCCGCACGATGGTTCTCATTCGTCGCTTTGAGGAGCAGGCCAAGCGAGAACAGGACTCTGGCCGTATCCGCTCCACCCACTCGGCAATCGGCCAGGAGGCAGTGCCCACCGGCATTTGCGCGCACCTGAGCGACGACGACTACTTGCTGGGCAACCACAGAAGCCATCATCACGGTATCGCCAAGGGGCTGGACCCGAGGGAGATGATGGCCGAGCTACTGGGCAAGGTAACCGGTACCAACCGGGGCAAGGGCGGCAGCATGCACATTGCAGACTCGGTCAAGGGCATGCTCGGCGCCAACGGCGTTGTGGGGTCGAATGTGCCGGTGGCGACCGGCTGCGCACTGGCCGCAAAGGTAAAAGGCACCGACCAGGTGAGCGTCGTGTTCTTCGGGGACGGGGGCAGTAGCCAGGGATCGATTCACGAGGCGATGAACCTGGCGTCCATATGGGACTTGCCGGTCATTTTCGTGTGCGAGAACAACCGCTACGCCGACTCCACGCCCTTCGAGTACTCGGTGGCCGGTGGCTCAGTGTCAAATCGGGCGGCAGGTTACGCGATGCCGGGCGTCACCGTTGACGGCCAGGACGTGCTGGCCATGTACGAGGTGTCGGGCGAGGCGGTAGCACGAGCCCGGCGCGGCGAGGGGCCGACGCTGATTGAGGCGCAGACGTACCGGTACCTAGGCCACGGCGGGCACGACAACCCGCTTTTGTACCGCACCGAAGAGGAGCAGGACTACTACCAAAACAGGGACTGCATTGAGGGCATCCGCAAACACATAACGGAGACTGGCTACGCGACCGACGCCGAACTCGAAGGGCTGACGGTCGAGGCGAAGGAGCTTGTCGAAGAGGCATCGCGGTTCGCTATCGAGAGCCCGTTCCCCTCGGCAGACGAACTCCTGAGAGACAACTACATTTCCTATCCGTATCCAGATTAATCGGTTCCCCGATTAATCTGCCTTTACACCGTAGCCCCAGAGCTTCGGACACTGGGCAGTCCGGCTACTCTAGGACCGCTAGCGCGGCGGCGACCACATCCTCTGCCCTGGGCGGGTGGAACTTCTCCAGCGCCGGGCTGTAGGGAACCGAGGCGTGGGGCGCGCTCACCCGCCTCGGCGGTGCGTCCAGGTAGTCGAACGCCTGCTCAACCACCAATGCCGACACGTCCGACGCCACAGAGCAGCGCGGGTAGTCCTCGTCGGTGATGACTATTTTGCGGGTCTTTTTCACCGATTCAAAAATCGTCTCTTCGTCCAATGGCGACAGCGACAACAGGTCCACAACCTCTGCGGAGTAGCCCTGCCGGGCGAGGGTCTCGGCGGCCTGCAGGCAGGTGCGGGTGCTGAAGCCGATACCGGTCAGGGTCACGTCGGTGCCAGCCCGCACGATGCGAGCCTTGCCTATTTCTATCTCGTAATCATCTTGGGGCACATGCTGGTCGTCGTAGTTGGCTCCCATCGACCGGATGCCCTGGAAGATGATGACCGGGTCGTCGTCGCGCATGGCCGCGATCTGTAGACCTTTAGCCGTGTATGGGTCCGACGGCACCACGCACTTGAGCCCAGGGAAGTGGGTGAATATGGACCAGATAGTCTCTGAGTGCTGGGCGGCGTAGCCGCCGTCGCCAGCACCGGTCTGGGCCATGACCGTGATTGGCAGCTTCACCTTGCCGCCGAACATGTAGTGCATCTTCGCCATGTTGTTGAAGATCTGGTCGGCACACACGCCGACGAAGCCGACGAACATGAGATCTACGACTGGCCGAAGCCCGGCGGCGGCGGCACCAACACCCGCGCCCATGAAGCCGGTTTCGGAGATGGGCGTATCGAGTATGCGCCCGGGCCCGAATTCCTGTATCAGGTTTTTCGTCATACCGAACGTGCCGCCGGCGTGGTCTATGAACCCCTGGTCCGCCCTGCCAGCGGCACCGGCCACGTCTTCGCCCATGACGATGACGTTGGGATCTTCCCGCATCACCGTCCGAATGGCCTCGTTGGTTGCCTGGACGAAGGTTAGTGGCCGGTTTTCTGTCACGCCCCTATTCCATTGTCGCGAGCGCTTCTTCGACGATTCGCTCCGGAGTCGGGATGAACAGTTCCTCCAGCACAGGGCTGTAGGGCACCGATGTATGGGGCGGATTGACCCGCCTGGGTGGTGCGTCCAAATAATCAAACGCCTGTTCGGCGATGACGGCCGATAGCTCCGACGCCATCGAGCAGCGCGGGTAGTCCTCGTCGACTATGACGACCTTGCGGGTCTTCTTCACCGATTCAATAATCGTCTCTTCGTCCAGCGGGGACAGCGACAACAGGTCTACGACCTCGGCCGAGTAGCCCTGCTGGGCGAGGATCTCGGCGGCCTGCAAGCACAGGTGGGTCGTGTAACTGATACCGATAAGCGTGACGTCGGTGCCCTCTCTGGCGATGTGGGCCTTGCCAATCTCGACCTCGTAGGGCTCTTCGGGCACGTGCGGGCCGGTGCCGACGCCGCCCATGAGCAGCTTGTTGTTGAACACGATGACGGGGTCGTCGTCACGAATGGCCGCGGCGTGCAGACCCTTGGCGTTGTACGGGTTGGACGGCGCCACGCACTTCAGGCCGGGGAAGTGGACGAATATGGAGTACAGCGTCTCGGAGTGCTGCGCCGCCGAACCCACACCAGCGCCCGTGGACGTGATGATGGTCAGGGGCAGTTTCACCTTGCCGCCGAACATGTAGTGCATCTTCGCCATGTTGTTGAAGATCTGGTCGCCGCACACGCCGACGAAGCCGACGAACATGAGGTCGGCGATGGGGCGCAGACCGGCGGCAGCCGAGCCTACGGCCGCGCCGATGAAGCCGTTTTCTGAAATGGGTGTGTCACGCACACGCTCCGGTCCGAACTTGCCGATAAGGCCGCGCGTGAGTTTGAACACGCCGCCCCATGCGTCTTCGAAGTCGTCCCTACCGGCTCCACCGGCGACGTCCTCACCCATGAGAATGACGTTTGGGTCGCGCTCGAACTCCTGGTGGAAAGTTTCGTTCACCGCCTGCGCGTAAGTGAGCGCTCGAACCTCTGTGGTTGTCATTTATAGCTCCTAAATGGCTTTGTACGGGGTTGCCCAATTTGTTCAGGCCAGCCTGATGGCAACTTAGGGGTATTTGACGTAGACGTCGGTGAGAAGTGCCGAGGGGTCCGGATACGGGCTCTCCATCGCGAACTTGGACGCCGCTTCAACCTTGGCGATGGCATCGGCATCAATGCTGTCGAGCTGGTCCTGGTTCATCGTCCCGCTCTCGAGCAGGAACTTGCCCATGGTCAGGATGCAGTCCCGGCCCTTGTAGTACGCCTCTTCTTCTTCGGTGCGATACCCCAGCGGGTTATCCGCGCCGTAGTGGCC
>CAUZIR010000065.1:0-8067 GCA_963579815.1 Dehalococcoidia bacterium | reverse complement strand
TATTTCGTAGCGTTCTCCCCGGAGCGAATTGACCCAGGTCGCACCGACTACACGGTCAGGACGACCCCCAAAGTGGTCGGGGGTATCACGGCCGCCTGCACCGAGATTGCGATGGCGCTATACGAGACGGCGATCGACACGATCGTCCCGGTCTCGTCTCCTAAAGTCGCAGAGATGGTTAAGCTGCTGGAAAACACGTTTCGAGCGGTCAATATTGGCCTGGTAAATGAAGTAGCGATCATGTGTGACCACCTGGATGTGGACGTGTGGGAGGTCATAGACGCCGCCAGTAGCAAACCGTTCGGATACGTGCCGTTCTACCCGGGCCCGGGACTTGGCGGGCACTGCATTCCCATAGACCCTCATTACCTTTCCTGGAAGTTGAGAACCCTCAATTACGACGCCCGGTTCATTGACCTGGCGGCGCAGATAAACCAGGGGATGCCCCAGTACGTCGTTCAGAAGGTGACCGACGCTCTGAACGGGGCAGGGAAGTCTTTGAATGGATCGAGTGTTTTGTTGCTGGGCGCCGCCTACAAAGCGGACGTGTCGGACACGAGGGAGTCCCCCAGCCTGGAACTCATTTCACACTTTCGGGCACGCGGGGCAACCGTGACGTATAACGACCCTTACGTGGCGCGAATAAAAGTGGACGGGGTCGCTATGGAGTCTGTTGAGATTACCGATGACGAGTTGGGGGCGGCGGACTGTGTTGTCATCGCTACAAACCATGCTTCTTACGACTGGGAGCGCATAGTTGGTGCCAGCCGCCTCGTAATGGATACAAGAAACGCGACCGGGCAACTTACTTCGGGTCGTGACAAGGTTGTGAAGCTGTGACGTCTGCCAATAACGCCGGTGTGAATAGCAATTCGAACGGCAATGGCCGCCGCGTCCTGATTACGGGCGGCGCCGGTTTCATCGGCTCTCACCTCTCCGAGGCGCTGTTGGCGCGCGGCTACCGGGTCACCGTCATCGACGATGTTTCCACGGGGCGACTGGACAATGTCGCGCACCTGCAAGGCAATGATGACTTTTCGGTCGTTATCGAGTCCATCACAAACGAAGTTGTCATGGACCGGCTCATGAGCGAGACCGACGTGGTTTACCACCTCGCTGCGGCTGTGGGGGTAGACCTGATTGTCAACGACCCGGTGCGAGTAATTGAAACCAACGTGCTCGGCACGCACGCGGTGCTCGACGCCGCCAGCCGCTATCGCAGCAAGGTGCTCATAGCCTCCACCTCCGAGATATACGGAAAGGGCGAGTCCGTTCCGTTCGCCGAGGACGATGACCGGCTCCTGGGGCCGACTACGAAGGCCCGCTGGTGCTATTCCACTTCGAAGGCAGTGGACGAGTTTTTGGCCCTGGCTTACCACAGACAAAAAGGGCTGCCGGTCACGATTTTCCGACTGTTCAATACCGTTGGACCCAAACAGACCGGTATGTACGGCATGGTCGTCCCGCGGTTCGTCGAACAAGCGGTGAAGGGCGACGCGCTCACCGTTTACGGGGATGGGACGCAGTCCCGGTGTTTTTGCGACGTGCGGGACGTCGTTAGGGCGATTGTTGGCCTCGCCGAATCGGACGCGGCCGTCGGCGGTGTCTTCAACATCGGCTCCGAGCGCGAGATATCCATTTTGGAACTGGCCCGCCTGGTGCGTCGCATCGTGGGCGGCGGCGGCGATCCGATACTGGTGCCGTACGAACAGGCTTACCAGCCAGGGTTTGAGGACATGATGCGGCGAGTGCCCGACACCCGCAGAATTCGGGAAACCATTGGCTGGGAGCCCGAGATCGACCTGGAAACCACGATCGCCGACGTCGCAGCCCACTTCACCAACGCCCAGCGAACCGACCCCCGGCTAACCGACGGGGAATAGGCTGCCAACGTGGCGGGCGACCCTACAGCCGCGAATCGGGCAGAGTGAGGCCGGGTCCGCCTCGACAGCCTCGACAAGGGACGGACACACATTGTTAGTGCTCAATTGAGAGTCGTACACATAGTGGGTGCTCGACCCAACTTCATGAAGATTGCCCCGGTCATCGACGCCCTGGGCGCGCTGGACGACGATGTGGTTCAGACGCTGGTCCACACCGGGCAGCACTACGACGAAGAGATGTCGCAGGTGTTCTTTAGGGACCTCGGGCTGCGAACTCCGGACGTGAACCTGGGCGTGGGCTCCGGCAGCCACGCCGCGCAGACGGCCGCCGTGATGGCTGCCTGCGAGCCCGTTCTTCAGCGGGAGCGCCCGGACTGGGTGGTGGTGGTGGGCGACGTCAATTCAACGCTGGCAGCGACCGTGACGGCGGCCAAGATGGGCCTGAAAGTGGCCCACGTAGAGGCCGGGCTGCGGTCTTTCGACCGCACCATGCCGGAAGAGCGCAACCGGGTCGTCACCGATCACCTTGCGGACCTGCTACTCACCCCGTCGCGAGATGCCGACGCCAACCTTGCGCGTGAAGGCATTGCCGCCGAGCGCATTCGTTTCGTGGGCAATGTCATGATCGACACGCTCGTACGACTGCTGCCGGTCGCCGAGCGGCGCTGGCCCGAAACGTCCGAACGATTGAGAGGACTGGGGCGACCGGGCGGATTGGAGCGCGGCGAGTACGCTCTGGTCACGCTGCACAGGCCGTCCAATGTCGATGGGCCAGAGGCCCTGAAGGCGATCATGGCCGACCTGGCGTTTTTAGCGGAGTCTATGCCAGTTATTTTCCCGGTTCATCCCCGCACCCGGGCACGCCTCGAAGCCATGGGGACCGCCGATGTGAACGGTTCGGTAAAAATGATCGAGCCGCTCGGCTACCTAGACTTTTTGTCCCTTCAGGCCAATGCACGCCTTGTTGTGACCGACTCGGGCGGACTGCAAGAAGAAACGACGTTCTTGGGTGTCCCTTGCATCACGGTGCGCGAGAACACCGAGAGGCCGATCACTATTGAGCAGGGGACAAATACCCTCGTTCCGCCGTCCGGGCTGCGGGAGGCCCTCGTCCAGGCTCTGTCCAAGTTGAAACCGAGAAGGCGTGAGGCGACGGCGGGACCTTCCATCGAATACTGGGATGGCAGGGCGGGCGAACGGGTTGCGGCGGCCCTAACGGGCGCGTTGGGAGGCTCCTAGGGTGTGCGGGTTCGTGGGCGCACTGTTGGGGCCGGGGGGAAGAGGCATCGACCGGAGGGCGTTAGACCGCTCTGCGGACACGCTCGTTCATCGTGGCCCTGACGACTCGGGTAGTTTTGTTTCCCAGGACGGTCGTTACGGCGTCGGGTTCAGACGCCTGAGCATCATCGACCCTGCGGGCGGGCACCAGCCTCTCGTCAGCCCTGATGGCGACATTTGCGTGACTGTGAATGGCGAAATCTACAACCACGCCGAACTGAGGTCGGAACTCGAAGGACTTGGCCATCGATATCGCACGGGTTCTGACTCCGAGGCGATTCTGCACGGCTACGAAGAGTGGGGCGATGCCGTGGTGGACCGGCTGCGTGGCATGTTCGCCCTGGCGGTCTTCGACGGCCGTCAAAACGGTGCCGGACGGCTCTTGCTGGCGCGAGACCGTATGGGGGTCAAGCCGCTCTACCATCGCTCCACGCCGGACGGGCTCATATTCGCCTCTGAGATTAAGGCGATACTCGCGTGGCCCGGCGTGTCGGCAGAGGTAGACAACCTGGCTCTGGACCACTATCTGACGCTGTCGGCGACCCCGGCCCCCAGCACGATGTTCGAGGGCATTTCCAAACTACAGCCGGGCCATGTGCTCACGGTCGAATCGAATGGGCGAGTTGAAACCCGCTCTTATTGGGACCCTACTTCCGGTGGCGTGGACCTTGGCGACGCGTCGGAGCAGGAGATAGCCGCTCTCGTACGAAATGGCCTGCGGGAGTCTATAGACCTGCGGATGATGAGCGACGTGCCGTTCGGCGTGTTTCTTAGCGGCGGGGTCGACTCCAGTCTGAACGTCGCGATGATGAGCGAGATGATGGATCGGCCAGTGGACACGTTCTCCGTTTCGCTGCAGGGTGACCCCGAGTCGGATGAGAATGAGCATGCCAGGCGGGTTGCCAAGCACTTCGGCACCAAACACAGAGAAGTCGAGGTGACACCGCAGCAGTTCATAGAATTTCTGCCGCAGATGGTCCGTCACCAAGATGAGCCACTGGCCGACCCTGTCTGTGTGCCTCTTTATTTCGTGAGCAAGCTGGCGAAAGACAGCGGCACCACCGTGGTGCAGGTGGGAGAGGGCGCCGACGAGCTGTTCGCTGGCTACAACGGCTATGCCGTGATGAGCGACTTCCATCGACGGACGTTTGGTCCGTTCGCCAGGCTGCCAGCACCGGTCAAGCGCCTCGCCGCGCTCGCAGCACCGGCGCTCATGCCCGGACGCAGGGCCGAATACGTCCGGCGCGCGGCAGCGAATGAGGAGTTGTTCTGGGGCGGGGCGGTCGTTTTTTCCGGCAAAGACAAGCGACGGCTCGTCCGTAACGGCGCAGGTGACCGCAGCTACAGAGACGTGATCGCTGGCTACTACGCGGAGTACGACCGGGCCAGACCGGGAATGTCTTTCCTCGACAGGGCCATCCACGTAGAACTGCGGCACCGGCTGCCGGAGTTGCTACTGATGCGCGTCGATAAGATGAGCATGGCTGCCTCGGTGGAGGCCAGGGTCCCGTTCCTCGACCACAAGCTGGTCGAATTGGCTCTGTCTATTCCTTCGTCGCTCAAGTACAAAAACGGCCGCACAAAGCACATCCTGAAAGAGGCGGCCGCGCCGCTGTTGCCGTCTGGCGTCATCGACCGGCCCAAAAAGGGCTTCTGCGGGGGCACCACCAACATGATCGGCCCGCCAGTGGCCGAGTACGCGGCTAACGTCATCCGGTCGTCCGAGTTCCTGGCAAGCCGCCTGCACATGCCCTACGTCAACGACCTGGTGGGCCAGCACCTTTCCGGCAGGGTGAACCGCGGTGCAGAGGTTTGGAGCCTGATGAACCTCGCCCTGTGGCACAGGGTTTGGGTAGAAGGCGAACACTCTTGAGGGCGTCTGGTTTTGCTCGCCTCGCCAGCCACTACTTCGGTGCGTTCGGCCCGATGGGCGCGGTCTTTTTCGCAGACCGGTTGGCGCGCCGAACTCTGCCAACGGGCATCTATCGCCGGTCCTGGCGTGACATTGAAATGGCCGATACTGACGTGCCCCAGAATGTGATCCCTGACGACCTCGACCCGGACGCGTTCCGCACCCGATTCCCGGACGCCGTGCGCCGGATTATGACCGCAGCCGACGAAGCGATAGAACACCGTTTCGACTTTTTGGGAACCGGGCCTACGGACTGGGGCGACCCCATTCGCTGGCACGAGGACCCCAAGAGTGGTCACGAGTGGCCACTCGACTTCTACACGGCGATGCGCCCCGAGCCCCGTGGCACCGGTGGCACCGGCGTCGACGTAAAGATTCCCTGGGAGATGAGCCGGTTTCATCACGGCGTGGTGTTGGCACAGGCCTATTACCTGTCCGGGGATGATCGCTATGCAGTGGCACTTGCCGAGCAGTGGCAGTCGTGGCGGCAGGCCAACCCGTACCCCTCTGGCGTCAATTGGACGTCGGCGATGGACGTGGCGATCCGGGCCGTCAACGTGCTCTACGCCGCAGCACTGGTCGCGTCCGCACCCAATGGCCAGCGCCATGGCCTGGACGCGCTTTCGACGAGCATGCGGCAGCACGGGTCGTTCATTGAGCGGAACCTCGAGGTTGGGACGGGGTCGAGGGGCCTTGTCACCGGAAACCACTACCTGGCCAATTTGACCGGGCTCGCGTGCATTGGGCTGGCGCTGCCCGGCCTACCGGAGTCCGGTCGATGGGCCCGGGTGGGCCTGTCCGGACTGGCGAGTGAGGCTAGCCGACAGGTGCTAGCCGACGGACTGTCTTGGGAAGGTTCCACGTCGTATCACCGCCTCGTTTTGGAACTCTTGTTGATTCCGGCGCTGATTGCTCGCCGCGCCGGTGTAGACTCCCGTGTGGGTAACCAGACGGCCTATTTTGAGACGCTGGAGCGCATGTGCGAAGCGGTCATGCACCTGACGGGTCCGGACGGCACGGTACCGCCTATAGGCGACAACGACGACGGCCGGTTGCTCGTGACCGACGGCGACACGAACCGGCCTATGGGCGACTATCGATATCTGCTGGCGATCGGGGCTACGCTCTTCTCCCGTTCCGACATGAAGGCCGCTGCTGTCGAGGCACGGCCAGACCTGTTCTGGCTTCTTGGCGAACAGGGCGTGCAGGCTTTCGACGCACTGGTCCCGGAACCGAACAAGGAGCGCTCTCGCGCGTTCGAACGCGGCGGTCTGTGTGTGCTACGAGGAGATGGCGACGGCGACTTTGCGCTGCTGCGTACCGGTGGTGCGGTGCCCGGCGCTCCCACCGGCCATCTGCACAACGACGCCCTGTCCGTGAATCTTTGGATAGGCGGCGAGGCGGTCACGGTCGATTCGGGCACGCTTGCGTACACCTCCGACACGGCGGCTCGGGACGAACTGCGGTCGACACAAGCGCACGCCACTGTTTCGTTAGACGGACGTGAGCAAAATAGCCCAGTGCCCGGAAACTCGTTTGATCTTGGTATTGAAACCGAGGTCGAACTGATCGAGTGCCGGTCCGATGATTCAGCCACGATTGCGACCGGGAGGGCCCGGTGGCCCGGCGGCGGTACCCACGTCCGCAGCGTGGTGCACGACCGCCGAACCGGGGAGTGGCGAGTGGAGGACATCGTGGATGGTGCCGACAGTGCCACGTGGAGCTGGCCCCTGGCACCTGGCCGAGAGGCCCTGGGAGCCAGCGTAGAGGCAAATTTCCCCCTGAAAGAGTCGATTGAAGACGCCCGTATGGCGCCCTCATATGGCGTGCCCGTGCCGACCCGCCGGGTTCGTCACTTCGGCAAGCTGAAAGGGCAGGGCAGGGCGGTCTTTACCTTCCCTGCCTCACCTGGATCTGCCGACAAGGCCGCGATGAGGACTGGAGTGGTCGCCGGTGAGTAGCCCTTCAACCGAAGCCAGCGGCAAGCCCTGGAAACATGGGACAGCGAAAAAAAGAGTTCTGCTGATGCACAAAGGTGGTGCCATCGGCGGTGCGCCAATGTCCATGCTGCAGATTTCCGAACGCCTGGACCCGGCGACATACACGCCGAAAGTCATCTTCTCGCAGCCGGGTCCCATGATCGACCTGGCCCGCCGGGCTGGGGTTGCCACCGGAGTGCTGCCCATGACGGGGGCGTTCATGTACGGCGCGCAGGTGCCGCTCGGACCACGCACGCTCCTGCCGGCTCTGGCGGCTTTTCGTGGAACGGTCGCAGGTGCCAGGACGTTGCTACGTTCAGAACGGCCGGATTTGGTCCATCTGAACACCTCGGCGCTTCTGCCCCTGGGCTTCGCGGCCGAACGGGAGGGGATTCCGGTTGTCTGGCACGTTAGAGAGGTGGTAAACCCGGGCACGACCGTGGGCCGCTGGCTTGCCGGGCGGATTTTCAGTACGGCCGACCATGTAATTGCGGCTTCCGGGTATGCGGCAGCCGGTCTGCCAGAGGGCAACCCAGAGGGCAAAAAGGTGTCGGTAATCCACAACGCGGTGGATACGGTTCATTTCGACCCTGATAGGGTCAACGGAGCCGAGACTCGCTCTCGCCTGGGGATAGACGCATCGGCTGTGGTGGTGGGCATACTGGGCTCCGTGCAGGACGTGAAGGGGCATTTCGTGCTCGCCGCAGCTGCGAAGCGGCTGCTTGCGAAGCGTCCCGATATGGTGTTCATGGTGGTTGGTGGTGGAGCCCCGGAGGGCTACCGGAAGACGTGGAAGGGCAGGCTGAAAACGGCCCTCGGTGTGGCGATGGACAACGAGCACCGGCTGCGGCGCATGATTGACCGGGACGGGACGGGGCAAAACTTCCGCTTTTGCGGGTACCAGGCCGACGTGGCACCGTTTGTGGCGGCTATGGACGTGGTCGTCTCGCCAAACCTGGCGCCGGAAGGGTTTGGACGGCCGCTTATAGAGGGCATGGCGATGGCCCGACCGGTG
>CAUZIR010000064.1:0-8087 GCA_963579815.1 Dehalococcoidia bacterium | reverse complement strand
CCCCCCACCCCGTTAATCTGCCGAGTAGTGTGTGACTGGGCTGGCCAGCCGTTCGCCCAGCCACCCCAGCCAGCCGGCCCTCAGGCCGTGACGGCCGTTCGGGCGTACACCCGCATCGCCTGTTGCAGGTTCTCGATTTTGACGTGCTCTGTTGGTCCGTGCATTGTGGCAACGACTCAGGGTCCGTAGCACACTACCGGCACGGTCCCCGCGTAGAACCTGATCTCCAGCAGGCCGGGGCACATCTCGAACCGGGGCGGCGAGCCGGAGCCGGCCTCGTGGCTTTGCGCGAGTGCCAGCGCCAGCGGCGAATCGGTCGGCTCGTCGGCCGCGGGCTCGTCCTGGAAAATCTCCCAGTCCACTCCGAAGCCCCGCTTTTTCACCGCTTCGAACACCTCGACCATCTCGCCGAGAACCGTGTTGCGGTCCTCCTCCGGGTTGTAGCGCCTGTCGATCGTGAACGTAGACACCTCGGGCACCACGTTGAAATTAACGCCCCCGTGGACTCGCCGCCCAACAGCAGAATGCTCGCCTGCGCCTCGTCCGGACTTATGCCCAGTTCGGTGATGCGGTCCGAAACCTCGCGTCCCAGCTCCCTGAGGCCGGTCACAATGTCGGTCATGCCCTCGAACGCGTTCATGCCGTTGTAGTGCAGGCCCACGTGCGACGCCTTGCCCCGCACGGTCACCTTCATACTTATCGCCCCCAGGCAGGCGTGCCACACCATGTCCCCCGTCGGTTCACCGACAATCACGCCCCGAACGTCCGGCGCAGTTATGAGCCCGGCACGGCGCATCCAGCCCGCGCCCAGTTCGCCCCCCGTCTCCTCGTCGGGGACAATCATCAATCGCACGCGCCCCAGCCCGGAGTCCCGTACAGCAGCGGCGGCCAGGATCAGCCCCGCCAGTCCGCCCTTCATATCCGTCGAGCCCCGACCCCATAGCTCGCCGTTGCGTCGCACCGGCTTGAACTGCTCGCGGCTAAAGGCGGGCACCACGTCGTAGTGACCGTGGAACTGGAACGCGGTATCGCCGGAGCCAGTCTCGGCGATCACCGCCCAGCGCGTGCCGTCGCCGCCGGGAATCGGGGCGACCTCATAACTGATGTCCAGGTTGTCCAGCTCGCTCTTGAGCAACGGCAGAAAGTCGGCGTAGTGGACGCCAGGCGGGTTCTCCGTCGGGACCTCGATGAAGCGCTCGATCAGCTCGACGACCGCGTCTGTGTACCTCGCTGCTGCGTTGTCGATATCCGTTGTGCTCATCGCTATCCCCCTTTTTGTGATTTCCTAATTCTAAGGATGGTCGGGCCCACTTGTAGTCGCTACAGACCGGTGCCCCGGATGCTATGAGCGGCCTTTGTGGGTGGCGATGCTGCCAGCGCTGCTATGCCGCACAGCACCGGTAGTGCGAGGAAACCCAGCACGGCTATGTCATAGCTGTTCGTGGCCTCGAACAGCGCCCCGAACGGCAGAGGTCCCAGCCCGGAAGACACCACCATGCCAATCGACGCCGCGCCACGCACGCTGCCTATGTGCTTGCGGCCAAAATAGTTGGGCCATATGACGATATTTGTCGTCATCACCAGCCCCTGTGCCACGCCCAGCAGCACGCCGTACACGAAGCCCTCCCAGGCCGATGACACCAAAAGCGTGGACAGCATCGCCGCCACCATCACCGCCTGCCCCGCCGCCAGCACTATGCGGTTGGGGAACCTGTCCAGCAGGTACCCGGTCACGAACGTAGTGGCCAGCGCAACCAGCGCGACCACGCTGAGAATGACCGCCGCCATGCCCTCGTCCACGCCTTTCGTCCTCATAAGCGAAATGTGGTGAAAGGTCAGCGCCGTGCCGATGAGCGAAAGCGCCATACCGGCGAAGAGCAACAGCCAGAAGGCCCGCGTCCGTACCGCCTCCCCGGACGTCCAGTGCAGTTCCGAATCTGCACTGCCACCGGCAATTCCGCCAATGGGAGGCGCCCGGAGGTCGCCGTCTGGCAGTAGGCCCTCGGACTCGGGGCTGCGCCGAACCAGCAGCACGGCTGCGGGCAAAAGAAGCACCCATATCGCAATTGCCATCACGGTCCAGGCCGTGCGCCAGTCGCTCAGTGCGATTATCACGAACACCAGCGGCGGCAGGGCGGCCTGCCCGGCGGGGGCGGCCAGCGCGGTGAAGGCCGTCGCCCGGCCCCTGAGACGGACGAACCAGATGGCCACCAACGACGTTGATACCAGCACCAGCGCCGTTTGGCCAAGACTGCGGATGGCGAAGAAGCCAAAGAACAGGTGAAGCGGGCTGACAACCTTGCCCATCATGAACGCAGCCAGTCCGAACAGCGCCGCGACTGCCGTCAGCACTACTCTCGCGCCAAAACGGTCGAGGGCGCGGCCCGCCAGAATCGCCCCTACAACCGCCGATATGGATCCCGCGCTGTACAGCGCAGAAACCAGCGTCCGAGACCAGCCGGTCTCTTCGATAAGCGGGTCGACCATGACCGAGACTATGTAGGTCTGACCGGGGCCGGACGCGAACACCCCGACACCGGCCACGGCCACCATTACCCAGCCGTAGTAGAAGGGGACGCGGCGGGTCAGGGGCCGCCTGCTCATGGTCTGTACCGGGCGATCACGAGCCGAATAGCCCGTACCAGGCGAACCGGGCGACTAGCTGGTCGCGGCGGCGTGCTGCTCGTCGGCGTGATATGACGAGCGCACCAGCGGGCCGGACGCCACGTGGCTGAAACCCATGGCCATGCCCTCGGCCTGGAGTTCGTTGAACTCTTCAGGCGTCCACCAGCGCGTCATCGGCGCGTGCTTCGGTGATGGTCGCAGGTACTGGCCAATGGTCAGCAAATTGCAGTCGACCGACCGCAGGTCGCGCATCGTCTCGACCACCTCGTCGTAGGTCTCGCCCAGGCCCACCATCATTCCCGACTTGGTGGGGGTCTGGGGCCGCATCGCACCGGCGCGGCCTATCAGTTCCAGCGACAGGTCATAGTCGCCCCTGGCACGGACCCGGGGAAACACCCGGCGCACCGTCTCTATGTTGTGGTTCAGTGTGTCGGGGCCTGCGTTCATGACCACTCGGAGATGCTCTTCGGCGCCCCCAAAATCGGGGATCAGCACCTCGATACGGCACTCCGGTGTTCGGACTCTAATCAGGCTGATGCACTCGGCGAACACCGAGGCACCGGCGTCTGGCAGGTCATCTCGGTCCACCGAGGTTATGACCGCGTAGTTCAGTCCCATGCGCTCAACGCTGGCGGCCAGGCGCAAGGGCTCGGCCAGGTCCAGTGCGAGGGGTGCGCCGGAGGTGACGGCACAGTAGGTGCAGGCGCGCGTGCAGATGTCACCCAAAATCATGAACGTCGCGGTGCCCCGGTCCCAGCACTCGCCAATGTTGGGGCAGTTCGCCTCTTCACAAACAGTGTTCAGCGCCTCAGCACGCAGCAGGCTACGAAGCTGCAGGTAGTTTTCCCCGCCGGGGGCCTTTACCTTCAGCCATTCGGGCAGCCGTCTGCGGGGCTTAACTGGTGCCTGGTCAACCATGCAGGCCATGTTATCAGAGTCGCCAGCAACGCCTGTCCACCCGGCACCGGTGCTATATTGGCTTACCGTGATGACACCTGAACAAACAGGCAAAAAGGCAGTCCCACCAGTGGATGCACACGAAGGGAATGCACACGAAGAGCTTGTCGAACTGGTTCTCGGCCCTCTGGCGCCCTCTGGGGACGCCACAGCCGAGTTCGAGGACGGCCTCATCGAGGTGTTCGGAGGCATACCCGGCGAACGGACACTCGTCCGCATTCACCGCTACCGCAAGCGAAAACGAGAAATGGTCGCCGGTATGGTCGCAGAAGTGCTCGATGCGTCACCGCACCGGGTCACACCACCGTGCCCGTTCTACGGCCCGTGCAGCGGTTGCCAGTGGCAGCACATCGCCTATGAGCACCAGCTTGCACTGAAACGCGCGTTGGTCGAGCAAGCATTCGCCGAGCACCCCGAATTGGCGGGCGTGCAGGTCGTAGCCACGCTCCCCAGCCCCGACCAGCTCGGCTATCGCAACCATGCCCGGTTCACCGTGCGCAGCGAGGGCCGCATGGGTTTCGTCAATCGCATCACCAGGCGGTTCGTAGAGGTGGAAAAGTGCCTGCTAATGAGTGAGGGTGTCAACGGCATTCTCGCCCAATTGCAAAGGCTAGTGGCAGAAACCACCCAGCTATCTATCCGCTACGGCATCAACACCGGCGAATGGCTCATCCAGCCATCAATGAAGAACCATGAAATACCCATGCCAACCGGCCAGACCCACTACCGCGAGCGCCTCTCCGGCAGGGCCTTTCGCATAGCGTCGCCTTCGTTCTTCCAGGTCAACACCGCCCAGGCAGAGGTGTTGGGCGAACTCGTCCTCGGGCGTTTGGACCTTAGCGGCACCGAAACGGTCGTCGATGCCTACGCCGGGGTGGGCACCTTCGCCGCCTTGCTCGCCCCCCACTCCAAGCGCGTCATTGCTATTGAGGAGTCTTCGGCGGCCGTGCGGGACGCCTCCATCAACATCGGCGACCTGGACAACATCGAGTTCATCGAGGCCAAGACCGAAGAAGCTCTGTTCGGCCTGGAGCACCCACCGGACGTTCTAGTGCTCGACCCACCTCGGGCAGGCTGCCACCCGGATGCCGTGAGTGGGGCCATTGAGACGGGCGCAAAGCGCCTGGTCTACGTCTCCTGCGACCCGGTAACACTCGCGCGAGATATGTCGCTGCTGGTAGCCGGTGGCTACCGGGTCGCCCAAATAGAGCCGCTGGACATGTTCCCCCAGACCCACCACGTGGAGTGCGTGGCCACGCTCGAGTTGACGAACGAGTAGGTCTGCGACGGCGCGTGAGCGCAGTCGAGCCAGCGGCTGTGCCGTAGGCAGTATGGGTACAATAGCCGCGATGCCCGGCACCTCTGCGAACCCAGCCGATCAACCACCATTGCCACTTCTGGTTCTGGCTTCCGCATCCCCGCGTCGCCGCGAGATCCTCGCACGCGCATGGCCGGGGAAGCTGGATGTGCTCCCATCTGGAATAGACGAGGGTGAACCCACGGCCGTGGAGGCCGTTTCCCGGTACGCTATGCGGCTCGCTGCTGCGAAGGCTCGGAGCGTGGCGTCGGAATCAGGCTTGAGCCTGGTCATAGCCGCCGACACCGTTGTCGATTTGGACGGTCGGTCTATGGGCAAGCCCGAAACAAAGCAAGAGGCGAGCGAGATGCTGGAGGCGCTACGAGGGCGTTCCCACGCCGTCACGACAGGCCTCGCCGTGGCCACTCCAGGACTTGGGGACATACTGTCTGGTTATGAGACGACCATAGTGCACATGCGCCGGTACACCGGCGACGAGGTCAACGCATATGTTGCTTCGGGCGATCCTTTCGATAAGGCGGGCGGTTACGCGGTGCAGAACCCGGACTTCGCCCCCGCCGAGCGGGTTGAGGGTTGTTATTTGAACGTGGTCGGCCTGCCCCTGTGTCGGCTCTCAGAACTGATAACGAAGGCGATGCCGGGTTTCGGTGAGTCGATGGCTCTAGGCTCTTGCGCCTCGTGTCATGCCGTCGTTAGTGAAGGGACCGCAGTCGTATGAGTTTCATGGGTATGGGCTTCCTGGAAATACTGGTGGTATTTCTCATTGGCTTCGTCCTAGTTGGGCCGGAGCGCATGATGGAAATGGGCAAGAAGGCAGGCAAGTTGCTGGGCGAATTGCGCCGCATGAGCGAGGGCCTGCAGGAGTCGATTTCTATGACGGACTTCGACGACCCGAACCAATCCATAATGCGAAACATCACATCGCCTCGCCCACCGACAGCGGGCGCGCGAAGCCGCAAGGCCAGTGCCCAGGACGGCGAAGATGAAGACGGACCAGTGGCCTTCCGGCAAGGCGGTTCGAGCAGTGAGGTCACTACGGCCGGTGAGCCTGACAGTGACCCAGTAAAAGCCGAACTGGAGAAACCCGATCCAGAGGGCCATGACTACGGCCCGGACCGCAGCGAGGTTACCCCGTGAACAGGCGGGAAATGCCCGCGAGGGACCACCTGGTCGAACTACGCCGCAGGATGGTCTGGTCCGCCCTGTTCGTGGTCGTTGCCACCGGCACTGCGTTCGCCTTTCACCAGCAGATCCTCGTTTTGCTCATGGAGCCCGCCCAGGGCTTCGCTGGCGTTGAGGGCGGCAAGCCGGTATACCTGGACCTGACCGAGTTCATCGGCGTGGCCTTCAAGGTGTCATTGCTGGTGGGCATTGCGGCCTCGATACCGTTCGTCCTGTTCCAAATAGTCATGTTCGCGGCGCCGGGGTTGAACAAGTCGGAACGGTTCTATCTGTACATCCTACTGCCAATGAGCCTGGTCGCATTTCTCGCGGGCGCAGCTTTTGGATACCGAATCTTGTTCCCTCCGGCCGTCAACTTCCTGCTCACTTTCGGCAGTGAGATAGCCACGCCTTTGCCGAGAATCGGCAACTACATGAACCTCATGCTGTCTCTCCTTTTTTGGATGGGCATCGTGTTCGAGTTGCCCCTGGTGCTCTTCTTTTTGTCCCGCATAGGTGTGGTCACGTCCGAGTGGCTGGCACGGAGACGCAAGTACGCGGTAATCATGGCGTTCGTAGCGGGGGCGATCATCACCCCCACTTTCGACCCCATCAACCAGACCTTCGTCGCCGTGCCCATCATCATCCTGTACGAGTTGGGTATATGGCTGGCCAAGCTCGGTACGCGAAACCGCCGCCGCTCCAGGGAGAAGGCCACCGAAGACTCTGTGTAGTTAGGGCCCCCTCGCTTCGTACTTGACGCTATCGGCGTTGACACCTGGGACAATAGATAGTCGTGCGGCCGCCTACTTTGGTGGCGCTCAAGCTGGCTCCGCAATTTGTACAAGGGGCGTTGGGGACTCTCGCCGTCAACAGGTATCCGTCGGGGTAGGCGTCGAAGTTGGCACCGCGCGAGACCGCCGTTCTTAGTACCTCTTTTATTGCCGAGAACAGGCGTCGGCGACGTCGTGGGCCCAACTCGTTCCCCGGAACTGTCGGGGCAATGTGGGCCTGGAACAGTGCCTCGTCTGCGTACAGGTTGCCTATACCAGCCCACCGCCGCTGATCCATCAGTACAGCCTTGATCGGGGTGCGTGTCGAAGCCAGTCCCGCTGCGAATACTGTCTCGTCGAGTCCGTTGAGCGCATCCGGGCCCCAACCGAGCGCGCTGACGAACTCCTCCGGGTCATCGGCGAGGGACAGGTAACCGAATTTGCGTTGGCACACGTAGGTCATGGAGTCGCCTGTCTCGAAGTCGAGGACGAGGCGGGCGTGTCGCGGCTCTTCTCCCGGCGGATGGCACTTCAGGTCCCCGGTCATGCCGAAATGCATAACGAGATGGCCGCCCCGGGAAAGATTGGCGAACAGCAGTTTGCCGTGCCTGTGGGTGGACGAAATATGGCTACCCTCAAGTTGAGCGACTAGGGCCAAGGGGTCTGCGTGGCGGACCATTGAGTTATCGATGTGCGGAACGACTGCGATTTGGCGACCCAGCACGTTGGCTTCTAAATAGCGCCGGTACGTCTCGACCTCAGGCAGTTCGGGCATTTCGAGACTCCGTTATGAAGGAACAAAAAAAGCCCCCGGCTTAGCCGGGGGCTTTTAGAAAACGCAGGTGACCTTGGTTTAGGTCTCGGTCTTGGTGGTGTCTTCGACAGACTTGACCACGCTGGAGAGTTCCTCTTCGTCGGTGGTGACGGACTTCTTGAACGACCGCAGCGACTTGCCCAGCGCGCCGCCGATTTCTGGAAGGCGTCCAACGCCGAAAATGAGCATCACGATCACCAGAACGATGATTAGCTCGGTAGGCCCTACACGAAACGGCATCAGATTCCTCCTGCTACGCGCCTAAGCTGCGCTACACTGAGATGATAACCTGCCGGTTAAGAGATCGCTAGTTGACTGACCTTATGACTCCGACTACTCGGCCCTGTATCGAAACCTTGTGAGCCGGAACATAGATGGGGTCCATCGATGGATTCGCTGGCTGTAGTCTGACATTGCCGTTCTCGAGGTAGAACCGCTT
>CAUZIR010000063.1:0-8179 GCA_963579815.1 Dehalococcoidia bacterium | reverse complement strand
CCTGTTCTCTAACAATTGCGGCCTGTGCAGCCCTCATCATCGTGCTCCGTGGGTTTCGCTTCCCTGTAAAAGTCGGCGAATCTTAGCGCATCGTATACGGGTCCGCAATGAGAAATTCACCGTTGTCGCACCCAAAACTAAAGGGGAAACACCCACGTGAGCCGAAGAGACTAGGTGGATAGCACGGTCGTTTTGATGCGTAGCAGGACCAGTCGCCACATTGCCTCGACCACTATTCCGAGGCTCATTTTGGACTCGCCGTACAGCCGGTTAGAGAATATGAACGGGTGCTCTAGCACCCTGTAACCCTGCGACTGACAGGCGAAGGCCACCTCGGCCTGGAAGCCGAAGCCCTTGCAGTGGAAGCGGCTCATGTCGAGCCCCCGCAGCGCTTCTGCCCTGAAGCCCTTGAACCCGGAGGTCGCGTCTTTCACCCGGAGCCCGGCGACCAGGCGAATTGAAAGATTTCCCAGTGCGCTTATCAGTACCCGGTGAATCCCCCAGCCCGCTTCCGTGCCCGCTTCCGTTGTGCCACTGGTGTAGCGCGAGCCGACGACGACGTCTGCGTCGGCCAGTTCGGCCAGCATGCCGGGTAGCTCTTCGACAGGGTGGGACAGGTCGGCGTCCATCTGGAACACGTAGTCGGGGCGGTTCTGGAGCGCCTGGGCAAAGCCCTCGACGTATGCCGAGCCCAGACCCAGCTTGCCGGACCGCTCTAGGACGCTTACGTGGCCGGGGTGCTCGTCTGATAGCCCTCTAGCGATGTCTGCTGTGCCATCGGGCGAGCCGTCGTCGACGACCAGCAGCTGCACATCGCCGATGTCCAGCGAGAACAGGCGGGCCGCCAGTTCTGGCAGGTTCTCGGCCTCGTTGTAGGTCGGCACCACGACGGTGATGCTGGGCCAATCGGCCAGCGAGTTGTCCTGGGTTTTGTCGATGCCAGTGTCCATTGGTCTAGCCATTGGTCGCGTTAATATCGCCCCAAGGCAGAGTTTAGCCGAATGGCCAGGGCGTCTTTGAGCATAAGGGCGGCGTCTATAACCGGCCGCACTTTGCTGTTGGGCTGGTGGTACCAGTCGATGGGGGTCTCAATTACGTCCAAACCGGCCCGAGACGCGAGGAACAGTATCTCCACGTCGAAGCCGAAGCCGGTGGAGCGTTGGAGCGGGAAGAGCCTCTCTGCGGCCTCGGCCGAAAAGCACTTGAAGCCGCACTGGGTGTCCTGGAAATTTGCGACCGCTACTAGGCGCACGCACCAGTTGAACAGCCTGCCCATCAGGTGGCGGGAAGCGGGCTCGTCGAACCTGCGCGCGCCCTGAATTTGACGAGAGCCGATGATCACGTCGTGCCCCCGCTCCATGGCCTCAACGAACCCGGCTATCCATTCAACGGGCATGGCGAGATCGGCGTCGCACATCATGCGGTAACGGCCCTTTGCCTGCAGCATGCCCGCCTTGACTGCGCCGCCTTTGCCCCTGTGGGGGAGTTGCAGTAGTCGTACGCGTTCGTCGGTGCTATGGGCCTCAACGAGGGAGGCAGTTGCGTCGGCGCTACCGTCGTCGGCGACGAGCACCTCCCACGAGTAGTCCTGGGATGACAGATAGGCAATTAGCTTGCGCAGCGAGTCATCTATCCGGGCCTCCTCGTTGTAGGCCGGGACGATGATCGACAGGTACATTTTGCCCGTCTCTATCCGAGCTCGAAGACTGCGTGCAGAGCCCGCGCCGCGTCTCCCACGTGTCGCTCTGAAACGATGCAGGTGATGCGGATTTCCGAGGTGGTAATTAGTTCGATATTGATGCCGTGTTCGGCGAGGGCCCCGAACATGCGGGACGCGTAGCCGGGCTCGTCGCGCATGCCCGTGCCGACAATGCTGACTTTCGCAAGGCCGCCGGTGCTCACCACACCGCGTCCGCCCATTTCCTCTGTCATTGGTTGCACCACTTCGAGTGCGCGCTCCAGATCGGCCCCCGTGACGGTGAAGGTAAAGTCTGTGACCGCGTCGGACCCGGCGTTCATGACTATTTCATCGACGCTGACGTCGGCGGCCGACAGGGGCTCGAAAACCCTGGCCGCGAGGCCTGGCCGGTCGGGAACGCCCAGCATGGTTATTTTGACGAAGCCCTTGTCCGTGGCAATGCCCCGGACCTTTTTGCGTACTTCGCCTACCCGATCTCCGTCGATGTTTTCATCCATATTGTCCGCACCTTCGTGTATCAGGGTGCCCGGGGTTTCGGTAAAGCTGGAGGCAACGTATGTGGGAACGTTGTACACCATAGCCAGTTCAACCGCCCGTGGCTGCATTTTGGCCCCGTAGCTGGCCATTTCCAGCATCTCTTCGAAGCCTATCTCGTCCAGTTTGTGGGCTGCGGGAACGAACTTGGGGTCGGCGGTGTAGATGCCGTCCACGTTTGTGTATATCTCGCACCGTTCGGCACCGAGGGCTGCGGCTATTGCGACTGCAGTCGTATCTGAGCCACCCCGGCCCAGAGTTGTTACGTCCTGGTCGTCGGCGATTCCCTGGAACCCGGCTATCACCACGATGTTGCCGCTATCTAACTCTCTGCGAATGGGTGAGACGTCGATGCTGGATATCTGCGCTCGACCGTAGCGACTGGTGGTGTGGATGCCCGCCTGCCAGCCCGCGAGGGACTTGGCGGGCTGGCCCAGGGCGTTCAGGGCCATGGCCGTGAGCGTGCAGGAGACCAGCTCTCCGGTGGAAAGCAGCACGTCGAGTTCGCGCCGGTCCGGTCGGTCGTTGACCTCAAGCGCCAACGCAGTCAGTTCGTCGGTCTGGTCGCCCATGGCCGAGACCACCGCGACCACGTCGTCACCGGAGTTGCGTCGGGCCGCAATCCGCCTGGCGACTCGCCTGACGGCGTCTGCGTCGGCGAGCGAGCTTCCTCCGTACTTTTGTACAACCACACCCGCCATAGGAAACGCTCGTCTTGACCGGAACCGACCGGTCTACGAGGCCTCCGAGGTACTAAGAGTCTGAAATGCGAGGCTGGTGGGTTTGGAGATGCGCACGTCACCTACAATACCCGACTTATCTGCGGCGTCGGCCATTTCGTAGCCGACGGTCAGTTCGTGCCCGGCCGTGAGGGCCAGCACACTGGAGCCGGAACCCGAGAGAAATACCCCCAGGGCACCGGCCGCGCGGGCCGCGGCAAAGATGTTTTTCAGGCCGAAGAACTGCTCCACCCTGAACGGCTGGTGCAGCCTGTCTTCGGTGGCAATGCGCAGCATGGACAGGTCGCCCGTGGTGAGTGCTCGCACGAGCAAGCCAACACGACCGAGATTGAAGACCACGTCCTGCCGGTCGATCTTGTCGGGCAGTATCTCCCTGGCCTGCTTGGTGGGCATCGGCCGGTCGGGTACGTACAGCACGGCTCGTATCTCGTCAGGCACCGGTACCTCGGCGGTGGCGAAATGGCCCTCGGAAGGCACCACTATGCGGCAGCCGCCGTACATGGCGGCGACCACGTTGTCGGGGTGCCCTTCAACCTCGACAGCGAGGTCGAGCAACTGTTGCTCACTGAGGCTGGCCCCGGAGATGGCGTCCCCGGCTACCAGGCCCGCCACTATGGCGGCGGCGCTGCTACCCAGGCCCTTGCCAGCGGGGATTTCGTTGTGACAGACGATGCTCACAGACGGGGCCTCTCTGCCGGTTCGGGTGAACGGCAGTTCGAAGCAGCGCTGCACCAACTTGGCGTACATGTCGTCGGAGTACTCCGCGCCGTGCCCGTTCACTTCGTACGTTGGCCCGGTACCGGGCGGGAGAACCTGCACGGTCGTCGAGTTCCAGATGTCCAGGGCCATGGCCATGCAGTCGAAACCCGGCCCAATGTTGGCGGATGTGGCCGCCGTTTTTACGGTGATGTTTTCCAATTCAGAAAGTCCCGCGACAGATAAATGTGAGTCTAATTTGTTGCTTGTTGGGCCGGGTTCAGATGGCCGACAAAATTGCCCTTCGATAGAAGCGGTTATGATAACATGCCAGTCTTTCTGAGATGGGTTCCCCCAATAAGCTACCGGGCGCATGAACACCGCGTTCCCGCCTGAGCACGACCACCCTGCCTGAGTGACCCCTTCAGAGACCTCGCCTTCCATGATGTTCGTATTGAGCCTCTCGACCGTGCCACACCCTTGCCCAGTTGATTGAAGAAACTTTAGGTCTGCTCGACTGGCCCGTCATTCGGGCCGACCTGGCGCGGCAGGTGCGTTATGGGCCTGCTAGGCACAGGGCGTCCTCGCTCGCACCGTCCTTCGACCCGGACACAGTTGCGGCCCTTCACGATGAGACCGCCCAGGGACGGCTCCTGCTGGACGAAGTCGGTGACCTCGACCTGACGCTCGCCGCCGACCCGGCCCAAGCGGTGGGCAGAGCAGCGCTAGGCGGCGTGTTGTCCGGCGAAGAGCTGCTAGATGTAGCCGCCGCCATTGCCGTGCAGTTCCGGGCCGCCCGACTGGGCTCGGCCTCTCTCACCTCTCCCGCCTCTCTTGCAGCGGGCTCGGTCCGTTCTTCTCGGTCTTTGCGCACTGAAACACTGGCCCCGAAATTGGTCACCATGGCCGGTCGCATTCCCGATCTCTCGGACGTTGAGTCAAACATAAGGCGGGCCATTGACGATCGGGGCGAGGTGATGGACAGCGCCACCCCGGCACTCCGTAGGCTGCGTTCAAGCGTGCGCAATGCGTATGAGCACGTGACTTCCGCGCTGGGGAAGATAGTCCGCTCGGACCTCCAGTCGGCGTTGCAAGAGCAGGTCATCTCCATGCGTGGAGACCGCTTCGTGTTGCAGGTTCGTTCGGATTTGCGGCATCGAGTGCCGGGCATAGTGCACGACGCGTCCAACACCGGGGCCACCGTTTACGTCGAGCCGCTCGCAACTGTCGATCTTGGTAATAGCTGGCGCGAACTGTCGCTAGAGGAAGAGCGCGAGACCGCCAGGGTGCTGGCCGACCTCTCGGAAAAGGTCGGCCTTGCTGGCGAGGCCTACATGCTGGGCTCGGAGCTAACGGGTGAAATTGACTTTGTCCTGGCACGCGCCCGGTATGGGATTCGGACCCGGGGTGTAACTCCTCAACTGCCAGAAGGGCCAAATGGGTCGAACGGGCAGACCCTGAGGTTGGTGGCGGCCCGTCACCCGCTGCTGGGGAAAGATGCCGTTCCTTTGTCCATTGAGATCGGCCGCCATAAAACGACATCTGACGACCAGCCCGGCACGTCGGCGCTGCCCGATTCGTCGGTACTGGTAATCACCGGCCCGAATACCGGCGGCAAGACCGTGGCTATGAAGACCGTCGGCCTGCTGGTGGCGATGAATCAGTCGGGCCTGCAGGTGCCGACTGACGAGGCGGTTCTGCCCATATTCGACGGCCTGTACGTGGACGTCGGGGATCACCAGAGTATTGAGGGCAGTGTCTCGACGTTCAGTTCGCACATTCGCCGGGTGATCGGGATTCTCGATAACGCCGGGCCTGACTCACTGGTGCTGCTCGACGAACTGGGCGCCAGTACCGACCCCGAAGAGGGGGCCGCCCTGGCGAGAGCTGTGTTGGACCGATTGGCCGACCGTAGGGTGCCCACCATCGTCACCACGCACCATCGCTCCGTTGCCGCTCATGCCGAGGCAACGGTCGGCATGGAGAACGCCAGCGTTGACCTCGACCCGGACACGCTCGCGCCCACCTACCGCCTGACTATGGGCATTCCGGGACGCAGCTACGCCATGTCGGTCGCGGCCGGACTGGGCATGCCCAGAGATGTTCTCGACGCAGCGGGTTCATACATAGACGCCAAGTCCGCCCAGTACGAGGAGTCCATAGAGGAACTCAGGCGGGAACGGGCCGCTGTCGATCTAAAGCTGGCTGAAGCAGAAGTCGCCACCGAGTCCGCCGAGCGGGCAAGAGTGGAACTGGAGGCACAGCGAGCGGCCTTTAACGCCAGGAAAAACGAAATGGTCGAGGCAATGCACGGCGAACTGGTAGCGCGTCACAACGACCTCACGTCTCGCCTCAAGAGGGCCGAGGCGGCGTTGTCATGGAACATAGGCAACGTGGTGGCCGCCGACTCAATCGACCGTTCGGTGCTGGACTCGGTAAAAGATGACCTGGCGACTGCGAAGACAGAGATAACCGAACTGCATGAAGAGGAGTCGGCGAAGTTAGAGCCAGTTGTGCCCGACTCGTCAGCTTCTGAGAGCCTGATTCCAACGACAATTGAGAAGGGCGTCCTCGTCGAGGTAAGAGGGCTGGGGGCGACCGGTACGGTGCAGGCCGTAGATGCCGAGATCGGGGAGGCAGAGGTGCTGATGGGGAGCGTACGGCTGCGGCTGGAACTGAGCCGCCTGGTCCCGACTGCCCAGGTCCCGACTGCCCAGGGTCGGGCCAGGGGCAATGCCGAACCGGGGGCTCTTATGGTGTCCGCCTCCCTCGGGCCTGCGCTGGGGACGACCGAGTTGGACCTGCGGGGCATGCGCGCCGAGGCCGCCCAACTGGAAGTCGAGGTTTTCCTCGACCGTGCGATCAGGGACGGGCTGTCTAGTGTGCGCATCATTCACGGCCGGGCCACCGGTGTGCTGCGGCAGGTGGTGCGTGAACAGCTCGCACGCCACTCGCTCGTCACGGAATATGCGCCAGAAAAGCCGGGGCGCGGCGGTGACGGTGCGACACGAGTAGAACTGGCCTGACTCGCGTGCGTCCCATCCCGGGCATTGGGGCGTTCCTGCTGCCCGTGCTGGTGCTTTCGTTCGTACTGGGGGCCTGCGACGGCGCGGCCGGGACGCCGCTGGTGGTCATCGCCCGGCAGACGGCTGCTGCGGAGATTGAGTCTGGCTCCCAAGAGCTGGATAAACTGACGGCAGTCGTTGGCGATGTCGAGCTGGTACTGCAAGTAGCCGTCACTCCCGAAGAACGCCAGGCCGGGCTGTCCGGCAGGCTGGGGCTGGGTCCGAACGCCGGTATGCTCTTTTATGCAGGGTCCGGCTCGGTGACGGGGCTGTGGATGCGGGGGATGCTCTTCGGGCTCGACTTCATCTGGGTAGGGGCCGACTGCACGGTGGTTGACCTGCACGAGAACGTGTCCGCCCCCTCGGGGCCGGATGACGACCTGCCCATTTACCGTCCGGAAGTTGAAGCAGCGACAGTCATTGAGATAGCTGCCGGAGCCGTCGCCGCCGCCGGGATTATGCGGGGTGACGAGGTACGCTTAGGCCCGTCACGGTCAGGTGCTGCCTACGGGTGTGATGGGTAGAAACCTCCCCTAAAACAGGGGTGGTTTGACACATTGTGGGGCTGGTGCTAGACTCCGTATCTGGTCGATTTACGCCCTTAGGTGTTCTGCGTTTTTTTTACCTGAACATTTCACGACCGCAACTGTGCCGATCGCTTCTACGTGAGCGACGTGCGCCTTTTTTTTTGGCACTGAGCCTAATCCAATTCGCAATGGGGAGCGTGGTACTGCATGGCCTCTTCCGTTCTGCCGGTAACCGCTGTAAGCAACAGACCTAAATCCACTGAAAATGGACCTCCAAAACGATCATATGCCCGAATACCATCCGTACTTGAGGTTCCGAACCTTATCCAGGTTCAGATCGACTCGTTTGACTGGTTCAAGACAGAAGGTCTCGGCGAGCTTCTCTCCGAGATTTCGCCCATCGAGGACTTTCCGGGAGGGCGCTTCGAACTAAGCTTCCTTTCGCATTACTTTCAGGACCCGAAGCACTCCGAAGAGGCGTGCCGCGAGAATGAGATCACCTTCTCGGCCCCCCTGTACGTGACCGTGCAGCTGCGCATTAAGGCGCAGGGACCAGGACAGGGCGAGATAAAACAGCAGACCCTCTTCGTCGGGGACATCCCCATGATGACAAAGAGTGGCACGTTCATCATCAACGGTGCCGAGCGTGTTGTTGTCAGCCAGCTGGTCCGCTCGCCGGGTGTTTACTTCACCACGGACACAGACCCCAACTCGGGTCGCGTGCTGACTTCCGCCAAGCTCATTCCTTATAGGGGAGCCTGGATGGAGTTCGACACCTCCAACCGTGATGTCATCTCGGTGAAGGTCGACCGCAAGCGCAAGACGCCAGTCACTATGCTTCTGCGGGCGATGGGTTTCACCAAGGACGAAGAAGTCGCCAAGATATTCAAGGATGTCGATACCGACCTCGACCATCCG
>CAUZIR010000062.1:0-8203 GCA_963579815.1 Dehalococcoidia bacterium | reverse complement strand
TAATCGCCGGGGGAGTCGCCCTGGCGTTTGCTGGCATTCTGACCATCAACCTGCTCAAACACGACGAGGGCAACGAAACCGTCCGTTTCATCGGCAAGGCGATTCGCGAAGGCTCGATGGCGTTCCTCCGTCGCGAGTACACGTTCCTGGCGATATTCGTGGCGGCAATGTTTGTAGTCTTGCTGCTGTTTGTTGACTACGACGTGCTGGACAAGCTCGACGTGGACCGCAGTGTGCCTTCGACGGCCCTTTCCTACCTGGTAGGGGCTTTCGGTTCCGCGCTGGCGGGGTTCATCGGCATGAGCATCGCGGTCAGGGCCAATACCCGAACCACAGTTAAGGCGCAGGAAGGGCTGAACCCGGCGCTCAGGGTGGCGTTCAGCTCCGGTACCGTCATGGGCGTTTCGGTGGTGGGCATCGGGCTCATCGGCGTCACCGTCCTGTACTGGATTTTCCAGGACTTCAGCATCATTGCCGGGTTCGGCTTCGGAGCGTCTTCCATCGCGCTATTTGCGAGAGTTGGCGGGGGCATTTACACCAAGGCGGCCGACGTGGGCGCCGACCTGGTGGGCAAAATTGAAATGGGCATCCCGGAGGACGACCCCCGTAACCCTGCGACGATCGCGGACAACGTGGGCGACAACGTGGGCGACGTGGCCGGGATGGGTGCCGACCTGTTCGAGTCTTACGTCGGCTCCATAATCGCGACCATCGCCCTGGCCGCCGCGGGTGCGGTGGCGCTTGGAATGTCGGACACGGAAGCCGCTTTCAATGCGACGGCGGCTTTTGACTCCGACCTGTTCATGCTGCCGCTGTTGGTGGCGTTCTCGGGCATCTTTGCCGCCATAATCGGCACGTTCTTCGTGCGAACCAAAGAGGGCGCATCGATGAGCAGCTTGCTGTGGTCGCTCAGGTACGGAATTTTCGGAGCGGGAATCCTCGTTCTTGTGGCGACGGGGGTGGCCGTCCAGGTCATGGACCTGAGCTTCAACCTGTTCTGGGTCGTCGTGGTCGGACTGGTGTCCGGGCAGATAATCGGAACGTCTTCAGAGTACTACACTTCATACGAGTACAGCCCCACCAAGAATCTCGCCAAGCAGGCGGAGACTGGCCCCGCCACCATCATCATCGGCGGGCTCGGGCTGGGCATGATCAGCACGCTTATCCCCGGCATTGTCGTGGTGGTTGCGATGTGGCTTGCCAACGAACTCGCTGGCACCTACGGCGTAGCACTGGCAGCGGTGGGCATGCTATCGACCCTGGGTATAACGCTTGCCACGGACGCTTACGGCCCGGTGGCCGACAACGCCGGGGGCATCGCGCAGCAGGCCGGGCTGGACCCCAAGGTGAGGGAGCGCACGGACGCACTGGACTCGCTGGGTAATACCACTGCCGCCACGGGTAAGGGTTTCGCCATCGGCTCGGCCGTTCTCACGGCCCTGGCGCTGCTGGCAGCCTACGCGGCCGTGACCGGCCTCAGGCCCGAGGACTTCAACCTGCTCAACACTGAGGTTCTGATGGGCGTCATCATCGGCGCCATGCTGCCGTTCCTGTTCGCAGCGCTGACGATGCAGGCGGTGGGCAGAGCCGCCAACGAGATGGTGCAGGAGGTCCGACGCCAGTTCCTCGAGATAACGGGGCTGCTTGAGGGCACGGCAGATGCGGACTACGCCAAGGCTGTGGACATTAGCACCCGTAGCGCGATGCGAGAGATGGTGCTGCCAGGCATTCTGGCCATCTCGGCGCCCGTCATCATCGGTGCCGTACTGGGCGCGGCCGCACTGGGTGCGATGCTTATAGGCGCCATAGCGGCCGGGTTCCTGTTCGCCGTCATGATGGCGAACGCCGGCGGTGCCTGGGACAACGCCAAGAAGTACATCGAGGCGGGCGCATTGGGCGGCAAGGGCTCGCCCAACCACGAGGCGGCGGTAGTAGGTGACACGGTGGGCGACCCCTTCAAGGACACATCCGGCCCGTCGCTGAACATCCTGATAAAGCTGATGTCGATGGTGGCGCTGGTCTTCGGACCGCTGTTCCTGTAGACACACACCAGTGAGATGGTAAAAGAGGGGCGGCCACGTGGCCGCCCCTTTTGCATGTCCCCTATCCGCGCCAACAGCGTGGGTGGAGGGCCAAAACGGTAAACTAGCCAAAGCAACGAGGCCTTGACCGATCAAGCCCTGACGAGGCCTCCGAGGAGCGACTTTTAATTTGACTGAAACTAAACCAAAAATAGATATAGACGTACTCGCCTCTCTCGCGAAACGCCGTGGTTTTATCTTCCAGAGTTCCGAAATATACGGCGGCCTGGGCTCGACGTGGGACTACGGCCCCCTGGGGGTTGAGCTGAAGCGCAACGTTAAGGAGCTGTGGTGGCGTCACTTCGTGCTCGGGCGCGACGACATGGTCGGCCTGGACTCGGCCGTGCTTATGCACCCCAAGGTGTGGGAGGCGAGCGGGCACGTGTCCAGCTTTTCCGACCCATTGGTGGAGTGTAAGAACTGCCATCACAGGTTCCGCGAAGACCACCTGGACGGCGAGGTCTGCCCCGACTGCGGGGGGGAACTTATGGAGGCCCGGCAGTTCAATCTCATGTTCAAGACGTTTCTCGGGCCCGTGGAAGAGACGGCCTCTGAAGCCTACTTGCGGCCCGAGACCGCGCAGGGCATTTTCGTCAATTTCGAGAACGTGATGACGACGACCCGGCGAAAGCCCCCGTTCGGCATCGCGCAGATGGGCAAGGCGTTCCGCAATGAGATAACGACGGGCAATTTCATTTTCCGAACCCGAGAGTTCGAGATGATGGAGATTGAGTTCTTCGTACCCCCAGGCACGGATGACGACTGGCATGCGAATTGGGTGGAGGCGACGCGGCGCTGGTACGTCAGTCTCGGCATAAACGAGTCGGCCCTGCGCATACGTGAGCATGAGGGCAAAGAACTGGCCCACTACGCCAAGGCCACCCACGACCTGGAGTACGAGTTCCCCTGGGGCTGGGGTGAGATGGCCGGTGTGGCAAATCGCACGGACTACGACCTCAAGGCCCACACAGCGGCTACCGGACGCGACCTTTCCTACTTCGTGGAAGGGACCGGCCATATTGTCCCCTACGTTATTGAGCCTTCGTTCGGGGTGGACCGGGCGGTGATGGCGCTGCTGGTAGACGCCTACTCTGAAGAAGAGGTGGTTGATGCCAAGGGCAAAGCAGAAACGCGCGTGGTGCTGAAGCTGCACTCTTCGGTGGCTCCGGTGAAGGTGGCGGTGCTGCCACTGAGCAAGAAAGAGCCTGTCGCCTCGCGAGCCAAAGAGGTGGTCGCCCAGATTCGCGACTCGGGGGCCATACAGGGCGTTATTCAGTACGACGATACCCAGAGCATCGGCCGTCGGTATCGACGGCAGGACGAGGTTGGTACGCCGCTGTGCGTGACGGTCGACTTCGACTCGCTCGACGACGCGAAGGTGACGATACGGGACCGCGACAGCATGGAGCAGGTGCGAGTGCCGATTGCCGGGCTGGAGGCAGAGCTGGCGAATCGACTCACGAAGTGAACCCCGTCTCCAGTAGCAGTGTGGTCGAGGTCAGCTAGTGCGGATCGTCCACTTCAGCGATGTCCATATTGGTGTGGAGAGCTTTTCCCGTACCGACCCCGAGACTGGACTCCCCTCCCGGCTGCTGGATTTTCTCAGCACATTGGACGAGGTGGCCGACTACTGCATAGACAACGAGGCTGACCTGGCACTGTTTTGCGGTGACGCCTACAAGAGCCGGGACCCTTCACAGACGCACCAGCGCGAGTTTGCAAAGCGCATCGCCCGACTGTCTAACGCAGGGGTGCCGACGTTTCTGTTAGAGGGCAACCACGACACTCCCGCCGTGGCCGGGCGGGCAACGGCGCTGGATATCTTCCAGACGCTCGATGTGCGAGGGGTCACCGTTGGCAACCAGCCAGAGACCTACCGGGTGGTAACGCGCTCGGGGCCGGTGCAAATTATCGCCGTGCCCTGGGTGCGCCGCAGCGGGTTCCTGGCCAGGGACGAGACGCGCGGGCTCGCACCGGAGCAGGTGAATGAACTGATCCAGGCCCGTCTCACCGACATTGTGGCCGACCGGGTGGCGTCGCTGGACCCGACTGTACCGGCTGTGCTGGCCGGGCACCTGACTGTTAGCGAGGCGAAAACAAGCTCCGAGCAGTCGATGATGCTGGGTCGGGATTACGTGCTGCTAAAGAGCAGCCTGGCGGTGCCGCAGCTCGACTACGTGGCACTGGGACACATCCACAGACACCAGGTCCTGGGGGAGCGGCCTCACCTCGTCTATTCCGGGGCATTGCAGCGAGTCGACTTCGGCGAGGAAAAAGACGACAAGGGTTTCTGCGTCGTTGAGTTGGATCCTGCGGGCGAGCAGGGCCAGCGCATGACGTCGTTTGAGTTCGTCGAGGTGAACGCGAGACGACTTCTGACCATCGCCGTGGACGTCAAGGACGGCGACATTAACCCGACCGCTACCGTGCTTGCACAGATTGCCAAGCACGAAGTAGCAGACGCGGTCGTCAGACTGCGAATCTCCATTGGCGCAGGCGACGAGGCGGGGCTGTCCGACGCGCCCATGAGGACCGCGCTCGAGGGCGCGCACTTCGTGGCCTCGATTTCCCGCGACGTACGACAGGAGGCTCGAACCCGGCTGGGCGGCGAGTATGACTCATCAACCGGTCCCCGCCAGGCGCTGGAACTCTACCTGAAGGCCGCCGAGGTGCCGGAAGAGCGAGCCGCGGTGCTGCTCGAGTACGCAGACTCAATCATCGAAGACACCGAGCCCGAACGGCCTTAGCGCCCTGGTCCAAACCGGCCGCTGTCCAGACGGCATCCGAAAGGTTAAGGGTGACGCGACGGACATACATCTCGTCGCGACGTTGCTGCGTAGTATTAGAGACAGAACAGCCATTGCCCGGGCGCACAGGGACACTTCGAGGATCGACCACATGAATACTGCCAACCTATCGGCTAACCGAACTATTTGGAGGCGGCCCTTATGGAAGCATTGGGGAGTGATCTTTTCCGGCTTGCTGCTGCTGCCGATCGTCGGGGCAGCATGTGCCACGGCAGCCGCTCCAATTTCATCGAGCACCGACGCTGAGATCGACCCCATAGACGACTTCCAGTTGACGCTATTCAGCGGCGGGGACCACCAGGCGGGCTCGACGCTGAACCTGTCCGACCATGTGGGCAAGCCGGTCGTGCTCAACTTCTGGTACCCGTCGTGTCCACCCTGCCGACTGGAGATGCCGGACCTGGAAGCCGTTTCACGTAAACATGCCGAAAACGGCGTCGTGTTCATCGGCATCATGAGCCTTGTCCTCGACACCGTGGCGGACGGTCAGAACTTCGTAGACGAGTTCGGCATAACCTACGCCATCGGGCCGGACTCTGACGGCTCCATATTGATCGACAACAAGATCATCGGCTTCCCCACCACGATCTTCCTGAACGACAAGCACGAAGTGGTGCGCAAATGGGCTGGCGTTCTCAACGCTGAGAAGCTGGATGAGCTGATAGCCGAGGCGACCAACTAGGGCTTCGCACCTTCGAACAACGCTTCTCTATCACCGTGCAAGCGGGTTCCTCCGAGTCGTTTACACCTTGCCGCTCGGGGGCGGGTGTGTGAAGATTTGCGCCCCTCATGAGCGCTACCGACGTATTTATCCTGATTGTTCGGTGGCTCCACCTGGTAGCGGCGGCCGTGTGGATCGGCGGCAGCGTTTTCTATCTCTTAGTACTTCGGCCCGCCGCTCGACAACACCCCGAAGCTGGCGGCCCTATTGCGAAGTCGGTCGCCAGCCGGTTCCGCTCACTGGTCGACCTGAGCATCGTGGTGCTCATCGCCACCGGCGCCATCATCACCTTCAATCGCCTGACCGGCGGCACTGTGGGCGTCCCCTACGTGACGGTCCTGGCGGTCAAGGTTGCGCTTTCGGCCTGGATGTTCGCGACGGTCCAGATGGAACGCAGGACAGCGGAGGTAATGGCGGCCTACCGGGCCGGAGACTCCGGCACGGGAGACGAGAAAGGCATTTTTCACCTCGCCCGTGCGGCGCTCTCCGGATATGGCGGCATAACGGTGATCGGCATCGTCATATTCCTGCTATCGGACGCGCTAAAGGTGCTGTTCGAGATCGCCCTTGCGGCGGACTGAGGCGGGACTATGGGCACGGGCTAGAAAGAGGGCTTTGCCGGAGTCGTTCTACAATGGTGCAGCCAGACGATGTGCAGCCCGGGAGAACAAGCGTTAAAGCCACTCGACGTGAGAGAGGATAGGTCAGTTAAATGAAGAGAGACCTCAACGATCTTTTGGTTTGTCCAGTGTGTAAAAGCGATCTGTCGTTGACTGTAGAAACGGAAGAGAACGACGAGGTCTTGACCGGCACACTCCGCTGCATAGACTCCGAAATCGACTACCCGATTGAGGACGGCATTCCCAACCTGCTGCCTCGCGAGCACGCGGCCGCGACTTAGGCGGCCCCGGTTAACCGGCGCGAATTACGCAATCGCCGCGTTAGCCCGTTAGCTCGATCTTCGCTCCGACCCCCAGCGGGATGGGCAAGCGCGCAAGCATTTCTCGCACCGTCAATCGCGAGACCGGATGTACCAGTCCTGGCGCGATTTCTGCCAGCGGCACCAGCACGAACGCCCGCTCGCCCATGCGCGGGTGCGGCACCTGTAGCCCCGGTTCATCAATGACCAGGTCTTCGTAGAAGAGCAAGTCGAGATCGAGCGTCCTGGGTCCGTCCTTGACCGATCGCACCCGCCCCTGATCGTTCTCTATTTCCAGGAGCGTTTGTAGCAGTCTCTCCGGTCCCAGACCGGTGTCGAGGCTGCATACAGCGTTCAAGAACAGAGGCTGGTCGGTAATCCCGACGGGGTCGGTCTCATATGCCGAGGAGACGGCTATTACTGGACCGGCCCGTTCTCCTAGCGAGTCGAGCGCGTGACGCAGGCAGTCCTCACGTTCGCCCAGGTTCGAGCCCAACGCTACGTATGCCAAATGGCCTGTCCCGGCCAGTTCACTCATACGTTCACTCGCCCCGTATCACTCACTGGCCTCTCAAGCGCACTCTCACTCACTGGGAGACTGCGACCAGCCGCGTATAACGGCGTCTGTCATGCGCGAGACCCGGACCATTTCCCGTACGTCGTGCACCCGCACTATGTCGGCACCCCCGGCTATGGAAAGGGCGACCGTTGCGGCGGTCCCCTCGACCCGGTCGTCCGGTGGCAGGTCGAGCACTTTGCCGATGGTCGACTTGCGCGACATGCCGACGAGTATGGGAGCGCCCAGCACCTGCAACTCGTCCAGGCGAGCGAGCAGTTCCAGGTTGTGCGCGGCCGTTTTCCCGAACCCCATGCCCGGGTCGAGAATGATGTTCGCCCGCGCAATACCCGCGTCGATAGCCCCGTCACGCAGCTCCCCGAGACGTGAAACCACGTCGGGCACGACGTCGGCGTAGCGAGTGTGATCCTGGTTGTGCATGAGCACGACTGGCACGCCTGCGCTGGCCACTACTGCGGCCATGTCGGGGTCGGCCTGCAGGCCCCACACATCGTTCACCAGCGTCGCCCCTGCCGATAAGGCGGCGCGCGCCACCGAGGCCTTGTACGTGTCCACCGAGACAGGGACGTCCACGGCGGCGACTATCGCCTCGATAGCCGGGACGACCCGGTGAAGCTCCTCGTCCTGTGAAGTGGTCGCGGCATCGGCATACGTCATGGCGGGCCTGGTCGACTCGCCGCCGACGTCGATGATGTCGCAGCCCCACCCGGCAAAATTCTTCGCCGTCCGCACTGCCTTCTCGATGTCTGAATCGACGCCGTCGCCAGAGAAAGAATCGGGGGTGACGTTGATGACTCCCATTACGAAAGTCTTACTTCCCCACTCGAACGTGCGTCCACCGATGAGGGTGGGTGACTTGGGTTGTAAGTTGGGGACTATAGACATCGTTTCTTTCCGGCCCAACGCAGCGTTGGTCTTTTAGGCCTTCCAGGCGTCTGTAAACTTGCGGAACGGTCGGATATTTGCTAGCTTTTGAGGATTATTCTAGGGTAACAGGACTCGTTCAATATGGTCGTCCGCCGACACCGGGATCGGAAGCTGGACGAGCTTCAGGACCTGCGCAAGCAGGCGCAGGAAGGTGGAGGCCCCAAGCGGATT